>DATEUG010000001.1:0-6787 GCA_035283225.1 Patescibacteria group bacterium
GCTTTAAGCTCGGCAATCACATCAGTCATCTTATCCTCAAAAAACGACTCGCCCAATCCCCGACCCTGGTTAAACTGGTCAGAAAATTTGATTCCCAACCGCTGATAGATTTTATTAAACTCGATCCAGGACCAATCAACGCATTTCTGCCACAGGGCTCTGGCCTCTTTGTCACCATCTTCTAACTTTTTAAACCAGCTTCGGGCTTCATCTTCCAATTTTGGATCTTTTTCTGCCTCCTCGTGGAACTTGACATAAAGATCAACTAACTCTTTAACTGAGTAATCCAAGCGATTAACATCGCCCCATTTTTTTAAAGCACAGATCTGTTTGCCAAACTGCGTTCCCCAGTCTCCCAGGTGATTATCTCTTAACACTGTCCAACCAATTGACTCAAGGATGTTGGCAATGGCGTCACCGATAATGGTGGATCTTAAATGGCCGACTGTAAAAGGCTTGGCAATATTGGGAGAACTGTACTCAACGATCACTTTCTTCCCTTTTCCTGACACCCCTAGGTATTCTGCTCTTAGCAGTTTGTCAATTAGAGTGATAAGAGCCTCGTTTCGGATTGATATATTAATAAAACCTGGCCCAGCGACACTAATTTCTGAAGCAATCTTATTTAAGTCACTTTTCTTTAAGTTTTCAGCGATTTTTTCGGCCAAAGGCCGACCGCCACCGACCACTAGGGCGACATTGACCGAATAATCGCCATGAGACATATCAGCCGGATGTTCAATTTGGTATTTGACCGGCTTTTCTCTTAAAACCTTCAAGCTTATATCTACCGCTAGCCTAATTTCCTCCCTAAAGTTCATGTCTGCTCCCTAACCAACCCTGCCCTTAGTAAAAATCCCTCTGCTTTGCCCCGCACCCAGTCGGTGGGCAAAAGTTCTGCCGGTAGCAGCGGATCAGTCGTTAATACCTCCAGATAATCCTCATAAACCTTTTTCAAAAACTGCTCTCTTTTCAACCGATCTTTAATCCCAAACCGGGTAGTTAATTTCTCAATCACGTATTTGTAACTTTGGTTTAATTGGGACAAATTCCAGACTTTAGCGGCTAAATCCTTGGGATTACCCAGGTACTTTTGCTTTGACTCCAGCATTAACACCTGGCCGGACAAACCCCGTACTTGGATAAAATCCAATAAAGATTTGCCATGGTCATATGGGGAAATATAGGTGGAGTGCTGTAAGCGGCCAAAGCCCAGGCTCACCAAGTATCGCCTTAACATATCCCGAGCCCGCCTTTTACTTTCAGGGACATCAAATAAACTCAGCCGCCAAAAGCCGTCCCATTTGGCTTGATCCATCTTCAAAACCGGACGATTGGTCATTAACAACTTTCTCCCGGCTCCGGTAATCCTGTAGTTAACCTCACCTTCAACCAAAACTCTTTGAACATAACCTTCGCGATGCAAGCGGCCAATTAAGTCCCGGTACTTTTTTTTGGAATATTTTGGCGGGGTCCACAAGTACAATTTACCGGTCGGATAGGCCCGGCTGCCTCCGGCCAAAACATTGTCAACAATGCCGCCACCGACAATCAAACCCCACAAAATCCTGTCCCTAACGTGTATTTGCATAACTAATTAAGTTTAACATAACAGACGGCAACTAATTTTGCCACCAGGAAACACCATTGCTTATCAGTTCCACGTCACCCAATTCATCGGTCCGAAACACCCTGGCGCCAACTGCCCCTAAGCGCTCAAGCACTTCCAAAGTGGGGTGGCCGAAGCGATTTTTTCTACCTGCCGAAATCAAGGCTACTTTTGGTCTGACTGCTTTTAAAAAACCCTCACTCGTTGAATACTTGCTGCCGTGGTGAGCCACCTTTAAGACTTCGACTCCGCTTAAACCGTCAAACACCAACTGCTTTTCAATCGCCGCACTGATATCTCCTGTAAGCAAAAACTTGCTTTTGCCAAAGCGGCCCAGCATCACATTGGAAAAAATATTGGGATCGATCGGATCTTTGGCGCCCAAAACCCGATTATCCCCTTTTTCAAATGGCCACAAAACCTTAAGATCAAGCGGCCCAAACCGGAGCTGATCCCCCGCTAAAAGTTCTGTTACCGGGACATTTTTCTCTAATACCGACTCTTTTAGGGCCCAAAAGTCGGCAATATCGTTGACAAGATCAGCCATAAACAGTTGTTTTACCCGGTAACTGTCTAAAACTGCAATCAAGCCCGTCATATGATCAGTTTGAGGGTGGGAAATCACCACTGCCTCAAGAGTCTTGTCCCAAAAGGGCATGTGGCGCCCGAGACAGGCAACGATAGAATCATTGGGCCCGGCATCAACTAAGAGCTGTTTGTCCTTGTAGATTAATAAAATCCCGTCCCCTTGGCCGACGTCACAAGCAATCAGGTGTAAATTGTTATCCGGCCACTGGCGCGAGATGAAGATCAAGGCCAAAAGGGCTGCAGTCAAGGCCAAGTTTAGCCACTTAAACATGAACGCCAAACCAACTAATGATGGTTACCATCAGATGTAAAGGTAGATAAGTTACCCACCCCAGGACCACGCCAAGAGGCATAACCCAGCCGAAAAAGGCCAAAAACGCCCCTAAACCCATGATGTAAGGCACTAACCAGAGTATCAAACTATTAACTAATATAGCAAAAGGCTGCATTTGACCGAAATGAATAAACAGGAGCGGCCAGACAAAGATTTGGGCAGCCGTAGTCTCGGCAATCAGTTTTGGCAGTTTATCTGCCAGTAAAATAATCCCTAAAGTGGCCAAGAAAGACAGTTGGAAACCTAAATCAATAAGATAAAGCGGGTTGACTAAAATCATTACTCCCGCGGCCACCATTAACAGGCGCAAACTCTCTGATTTACGGCCCAAAACCTGGGCTAAATAGGCTAAACTACCCATGATGGCGGCTCTGACAATTGACGGTTCAAACCCGGCCATAGCAGCGTAGAAGATAACCGCAATAATTCCTAAGCTAATTGCCCACTGACGCCTGATAAGTCCAGCTAATAAACCAACGATTGTTCCCAGAACTACAGTGACGTTGTAGCCTGAAGCAACGACTATATGTAATGTCCCTGTTCTTTGAAGTGATTGATAAAACTGTTGGGGCAATCCCCGCTTTACCCCAAGAACAATCCCGGCTAGAAGTGACGATTCCGGCTCAGGTAAAACATGGTTATAAACTTTTTCCACCTCTGTTCTTACCCGTATCGCTAGTGTAGCCGGATTAATGAAACTACTATCGGGTTCAACTGGTGTAATATCCGGATATATCAAGCTAAATTGGCGATAAAATTTACCTATCACTCGACTTTCTAGATTGCCAACTGCCTCAACGCTGTCACCATAGTGATATTTGGGTAACAGGCTAGAGACCACCCTGACCCTACCCAGACTAAAGGACTGGCTCTTGCCACTTACGACCGGTTCGGTAGTGATACGACCCTGCAATTTGACTGTTTTTCCCGCAAATTCCCGCAAACCAGTTTCCGCCTGTAAAACAAAAAACGATCTGATACAAAACAGTAATAAGTATATCAGGATTAGGTTAACCCTAGTATACACTGATTTCATCCTTAATCCGGTCAAAAACGCTCTGGGAAACAACTTTTTTAGCCAGTAAATCTTCTGTTTTGGCGTAGGGCCGGCCGTCAATGATCTTATTGGCCGTGGCCGGACCAACACCATAAAGCGTGTCCAGCTCGGCGGCACTGGCAGTATTAAGATTAATCTTGTCTGTTGCCGCTTGTGTCCCGCCTGTTGATTCATCGGTTGATTCTTGAACCGCCGGGATAAACAACTTATCACCGTCATTAACCTTGGCGGCCAAGTTCAATGTTTGCTCTACCCAATCTCTGTCGGCCTCTAAAGACAACCCGCCGGCAGCTGATAAAGCATCATTCACTCTGGCGCCGGCAGAAAGCTGATACAACCCAGGATTTTCCACTTCCCCGCCAACGTCCACATAGATTTCCCCGCCCACTCCCCCTGATTGGACCAGCTCAATCCCCGCCTCTTCCTGCTTTTGCCCGGAAAAACTTAACCACACCAAACCGCCAACCAGCATGATCGCCCCGGCTAAAACCACAGTTATTAGCCAAGGCTTCGTCTGCCACATGATTTGATTGTACTAATTAACTACCAAATTCACTAGTTTACCCGGCACAAAGATTTCTTTGATCACTTTTTTGTCTTTCAGCTGCAATTTCACCCGCTCCAACTCGTGGGCTAAAGCTAAATCTTTACTCTTATCTTTGGCTTCGTCGGCCGGAAGCGTAAATTGGCCCCTGACCTTGCCGTTAACCTGGACCACAATCGTAACCGTGTCGCTTTTTGTTAATGATTCTTCATATTTTGGCCACAGTTGCTGGTGAACGCTGAATTTCCCACCCAACTTTTCCCACATTTCCTCGGAAATATATGGCGCCATCGGCGCGAGCATCAAAGTCAGCTTTTGCAGCGTTTCTTCCCACTCGGCGCAGCGCATTTTGCCGGATAGGGGCTGCATTTTCTCGGTTTGATCGTACAAAAAGTTAGTAAAATCCATCAAGCTGGCAATAGCGACGTTGTAACGCAAATCAGTCATGCTTAAAGTCACCTTTTTGACCGTCTGATGGAGCTTAGCCAGCAAAGCGGCAGCGTTTTTTTGATCTGTGTGGGTCAGGTCCCGATGATCAGTCACCAGCCGCCACACCCTATCTAAAAACTTCCCCATCCCCCGCATGCCGGTGTCGCGAAAATCGCCGCCGTGGTCGTAAGGGCCTAGAAACATCAGGTACATTCTTAAAGTATCAGCGCCGAAGTCGGCAATGTAGCTGTCGGGGTTAATGACGTTGCCCCGGGTTTTGCTCATTTTGGCGCCGTCTTTGATTAATAGGCCGTGGCTGTATAAAAAGGGAAAGGGTTCGGGGCCTAAACTTGCCGGCAAATAACCCCAATCCTGCAAAGCCATCCAGGTAAAACGGGAGTACATCAGGTGTAAAACCGCGTGCTCGGCCCCGCCGATGTAGGCATCCACCGGCAACCAAGCTTTAGTAATCTCCGGATCAAACGGACCTTTTTGATAGCCAATTGAGGGATATCTTAAGAAATACCAAGAACTGTCCAAAAAAGTATCTGACACATCGGTTTCCCTTTTAGCCTTGCCGCCGCAGTTGGGACATTTGACCTCCAGCCAGCCTTTGGGCGCTTTTTGCAACGGTGACTTACCATCGCCTGTCGGCTGGTAATCTTTAACATACGGCAACACCACCGGCAAATCCGCCTCCGGTACTGCCTGCCAGCCAAAATCGTCGCATTTCACCATCGGAATCGGCGACCCCCAGTACCTTTGCCGGGAAATCAGCCAATCCCGCAGATGATATATCTTTTCCCGCTTGACCGCGCCTTGTTTTTTCAGCCGGGCAAAGATTTTTTGCTCGTCATCCAGCGGCAATTTTGTTGTAGGCAGTTTAAATTTCTTGGCGAATTGAAAATCGCGCTCGTCATAACCGGGAACGCCCATCACCGCACCAGTGCCGACACCGGCTAAAACATAATCCGCCACCCAAACAGGCACCACATCGCCGGTAAGCGGATTAATGCAGTCAATCCAGGTAGCCATACCGGTTTTCTCACCCGCTTCTGCTTGGCGCTGCTGCTCAGTTTTCTTTAAACTTTTGTCAATGTAATTTTTAATGTTTTTCTGTGCCTTCCAGCCCGAATCGATCATTTTTTGCGCAGTTTCCGGTGAGATCACTACAAAAGTTACTCCCCTTAACGTGTCCAACCTGGTGGTGAAGACGGTGATTGTGTCTTTTTCGTGGCCTAGAATTTTGAAAGTGACCAGCGTCCCCTGTTTTTTACCAATCCAGTTTCTTTGAGGCGTCTTAATTTTGTCCGGCCAGTTAATTTTGTCTAAACCGGAAAGCAAACGGTCAGCATAATCGGTGATCTTAAAAAACCACTGCTCTGTTTGCTTGCGGGTAGTCACCGTGCCGCAGCGCTCACATTTACCGTCAATTACCTGCTCGTCAGCCAGCACTGTCTTACACGACGGGCACCAGTTAACCAAAGACGCCTTGCGGTAAGCCAAACCCTTTTTAAACATCTGCACAAATAACCACTGGGTCCATTTGTAATACTCCGGATCGTAAGTTTCCAGCTTTTGATCCCAGTTAAAACGATTACCTAACTTTGCCAGCTGATCGTAAAAGTGTTTTTGGCTGACTGTGGCCAGCTCTACCGGGTGCTTTTTTATTTTTAAAGCATAGTTTTCCGAGTGAATCCCAAAACCGTCCAAACCAATCGGTTCAAAAACCGTTTTGCCCTGCATGGCTTGAAACCGACCATAGAAATCTGCTCCGGTAAAAGCGTACATGTTGCCCACATGCAAGCCTTCGGCTGACGGATAAGGGAACATCATTAGGTTGTACCACTTCGACTCGCTTCGCTCGCTCAGGGCCTTCGGGTCCAGCTTATAAACGCCTTTTTCTTCCCACTTTTTGGCCCACTTGGAAGCAATCTGCTTATGATCGTACGGCATATACGAAAAAGTATAACAGAATTACCGCCGAAGCAGAGGCAATCTTGGGGCCGTTTCAACAATGTTTACTATCGTCTGAATAAAATCGTCTGGACTGATCATTCCCCGGTTCTCATTTATATGATATAAAACCGGAATAATGTTTTCACTTGGTTTTTTATAAAGCCTAGTAATTGCTTTTTTTATAGCCAGTGACCGCCAATAACCGACGCACTCGGCCACAGGAATGGCAGCAGAATCAACAATAATGACTTTATTAACCCACATTGA
>DATEUG010000002.1:0-2404 GCA_035283225.1 Patescibacteria group bacterium
TAAATCCGAGGCCAAATACAACAGAGCGCCGGAGACTTCATTTTTGTTGGCCATCCGACCCAAAGGAACTTTTTTGGAGTACGCGGCAACAAAATCTTCTGATTGATTGTCAAAAATGCCGCCGGGACTAACGCAGTTAACTCGGATTTTTTTATCCGCCAATTGTGAAGCCAGGTGGCGGGTGAGACTGATAATGCCGCCCTTGGAAGCAGAATAGGCAGACGGTACCCCCATCGGTTTGCCGGCGTATTCAGCTTTTGGGTACAAGGAAAAGTCGGGACCGACCAAGCCGTAAATGGAACTGATGTTGATAATTGATCCGCCGTTAGTCATCACTTCAGCCGCTTTTTGGCAACATAAATAAGTGCCGGTTAAGTTGACCTTGATAATATGGTCCCAGTCCAAAACACCCTGTTTGCCGGTAGCGCCGTGATTATTAACCCAGACATCAATCCGGCCGTAATCTTTAAGAATCGTTTTAATTGCCGCATCAATTGAATTTTTGTCAGTCACATCCAGCCTTAAGTCGCCATCGTTAATGTCGGTGACCACCACTTTGGCCCCTTCAGCCCTAAAGGCTTTGGTGTGTTCCGGCCCCTGGATGCCCACCCCTCCGGTAATCACCACCACTTTGTCGGTTAAGTTAAAAGTCGAGTTGGACATGGCCCTCCTTTAATAAAAACTCGGCGTATAGATAATCAACCTCATGATCAATATGACTGGAGCGGACTTGGGGCATTTCAACCACCCTGGTTTTATCAGTAAAAATCTTCCCGGTTTCAAGGATTGGTCTTTTAATGGCGTAAACACAAGCGTTGAGACGATACACTTTAGGAGCGTCCTGGCGCCGGTGGATTTCCGTTGCCGGTTTGACTAAAGGATATTGCAGATAATCGTTTTTGACACCAGCCATGACATAGTAAGGGTTATGTTCAGCTTCGCAGACAGTCACCACTGAATCGGTATCAGGCAGTTTTAATTTTTCCAGGCAGGTATTAATATCGCTAACTTGCCTTAACGGTGAAGTCGGATCGAGTAAAACCAAAGTGTCGGCTTGGGGATTAGCTTTGAGTGCATGTTGTAAAACCGGAATCATCGGAGTGTCGTCTGCTGCCAGTTCGGCCGGGCGCAGCAGCACTTCGGCGCCGAACGATTTGGCGATATCGGCATATTTCTGGTTGTCAGTTGAAACAATTAATTTGTCAATTGCCTTACAAGCTAAACCGGCTTTAATCGTCCAAGAAATTAACGGCTGGCCGTTTAAAGGACGAATATTTTTGTCTTTAATCGATTTAGACCCGCTGCGGGCGGGGACGATGCCCAAGATCATAAGCTTTTGATAACCAATTATAGACTAAAATCGAGGCCAAGATTAAGCCGGCGCCCCAAAATTGGGTCTGATTCATGGTTTCCCCAAGCCATAAAAAGGCCGCCAGCGCGGTTAAAACCGGAGACAGGGTAATGAATAAGTTGAAATCGGCGACCGGTTGAATTCTTAAACACCTGACCATTAATAAAGACATGCTGACATAAAACAAGGAAATGGGTATTAAAAGTAAACCGCTTTGCCAGTCAGCTCGGCCGAAAGTTGGGGTCAACAGCCAGAATATCCCTAGTGCTAACGAAGAAATTAACCGGCGCCAAAAAGCGACTTCATCTTGATTGATTTTCAAGGCCGCTTTCTTTTGCCAAACAAAATCCAGGCTGACAAAAACAGCAGCTGCCAAAGCCAAAAGGTCGCCATTAAAATGAAGCGGCAGTAAACGTCCACCAGAGAGTAAAGCAATGCCGGTTAAGTTTATGAGTGCTAAAGGGAAAATCAGGGGGCGGATTTTTTCTCCCAAAATCAGCCAAGCGGTAAGTGGCATGATCAGCAAACTGCTTTGAATAATAAAGTTATAGTTGGTTAATGTTGTGAACTTAATGGCCGCAAAACCTAAGGTGTTGGCAATGGTGAAAAATAAAATCGTTGGTAAGCTGGTGATTAAGGCGGGCAAATGAGGTTTAACTTTTTTAAGCTGCCAAATAATCACGGCCGCGACAACCCCGGTAACCAAAGCATAGAAATAAGGATGGATGCCGGTGTTTAATAAATACTTGCCAACGACTAAAAGAATCACTTCGGTAGCGACAAAGCCTAAATTGTAGAGATTCATGAAGATTTTTTAGCTGTTTTAATTACTTCCAGCACCCGGCGGCCGGCGGCAGCGGTAATTAGCGGTTGCTCTTTACCCTGGCAAACTTTAACAAAGTGTTTCATTTCGGCAATATACATGTCGTTATTGGGTCGAAAGTCCCAGCGCAGCGTTTCTGATTCGGTCACCACTTCGCAGAAACGCGTAGGTTGGCGGCTGGCGTAGGAAAGATGAATGCCGGTTTTTACGCCTGACTTAAATTTCAAGTT
>DATEUG010000003.1:0-2293 GCA_035283225.1 Patescibacteria group bacterium
TATTTCAGATTGTTAGAACTTTTTCTCGTACAAATTACCAAAGATAAAAGCATGGGGAAAATAATTGCCGAATCAGATCCTTCTCAAGATAAACAACTGATTAACGCTCATGTCAGCCATCAAACCCAAAACCTGATTTACCGTCAAAAGATCACATCAATCAGTCTGGTAACTAAATCTAATCAAGACGCGGACGTGCAAATTGCCGACGCCTTAGCTCCAATAGTTAATATTTACTTATCAAAGAAGACGAAAAATAGAATTGAACAAATCAAGATTAGGTTAATAGACAGAAAATTAAAAGATCAAAATAATCCAAGCTATCTGGAACAACTGCTCTAAAATAGAAAAGTCGGCCATGGCTATCCGCTCATTTACCGACTTCTCGTAAAACATTATAAAATAAAGCCAAATCTAAGTCAAATATGAATGAAGATATCAATCTCCTTTATCAAGCAGTTTTAAAACTTAAAAGTTTAAGAGAGGCCCAAGCCTTTTTCCGTGACTTATTAACCCCTCAAGAAATCGATACTTTCTCTACCCGCTTTAAAATAGCCAGACTTTTACACCGAGGCATGTCTTACGCCAAAATTGCCAAAATAACCAATACTTCCACCACCACCGTCACCCGAGTGGCTTTATGGCTACACCGAGGCCGCGGCGGCTACCGCCTGATCCTGGCCCGACTTTTCCCTAAGAAGTAAATTCCTGCTTGACAACCATTAATTTTGTTGTATATTGACGTATTAACATAGTAACACGATAATATATGAATGACGCTAGTAATTTATCAGTGAACCATCATGCTCCCGTCCAAGCGGGGGCAACTTTGCCGTAGTTAATTAACTTTATTAAGTTACCTACTCCCCCGCTCTTAGGCGGGGTTTTTTATGCAAATAAATAACATCACTTTAATCAGTCCAGGGGGCAATGATACTGCCTTAGTCCCCAATCAAAACTATGATGCTGGTGAAAAAAAGTTGATTAACGACTTAATTATGAAAAAATTTCCCAACATTGAGCAAGTGGGGTTCATTGATTTAACCGATAAATATAGACCTAATCTGCAAATGGCCGGCGGCGAGTTTTGCGGCAACGCTACTCGATCTACCGCTTGGTTAAGCCTAAGCGGCCAATCTGGAGAAATAAATGTTCAGGTATCAGGAATCTCCTGTAGGCTTAAAGCCGGAGTTAATAAACAAGGCTATGCCTGGGTGGAAATGCCCGTTCCTGATGACATCAATCTTAAAACTATTGATAAATATACTTTAGTACCTCTGGACGGAATTACTCAGGTAATTAGTAAAGAAACTTACGATCTCACTAGTTCAGATGACATTAAGAAACGTGGAATGGCCATTTTGGGCAGACTAAATCTGGTTGATAACCCTCAAATCCCGGCCGCCGGAGTAATGTTTATTGATCAAAGCAAGGATGAGATAGTGGCCAAACCAGTGGTCTGGGTACGTGACATTCAAACCTGCTTTTATGAAACTGCCTGCGGCTCGGGCACGGCCGCTGTCGGTTTGTATTTGGCAAAACAAGGCGGACAAAAACAGGCCACTTATTCCGTTCTTCAACCCAGCGGCATGTCTATTATCGTCACTGTTGATTTAACCGGCAAAAAACCGGCTGTAATTATTTCCGGACCAATTAAAATCATCCAGCAAAACGCCACCATTAATACTCTATGAACGAAAGGCCAATTTTTTCCACCACCTTCAAGAAAAGGTTGCAAGCGGACGGCTTGTCGGTAAAAGACCTAGAAAAAGATATTCGCGGTTCTGAATCTAAAAATCCCGGTTCATGGCTGCGTCAGATTACTGGCTATAGCAACACCGTTTTAGCTGAGTCCAGATACAATCCAGTAGTTGAAGAAACTCTACCGCGCATTAAAAATGCTATTACCGATTATTTGGAATCGTCATTAGAAGCGCAAAACCTAACCCTCAAACAGCTATCCCGGATTACCGACATTTCCCCGATAAAAATCGAGAACTTAATTGCCCGCTACGGTATAACCATTGGCCTTAACGGTTCTACTAAAGACGTGGCTTTGACTGAAGGTAAGGTCAGTCCTAAAAGGGTCATTAAAAGGGGCCGATATGAATCGCGACCCCCTGGCGGCGGCCCGGTTCAGCGAGCTCGGATTCAAAGCAGACGATTAGAAACGGCTCGAAATCGCTTAACCCAGGAAAATCAAACAATTGTTTTTCAGGCTAAACAAACCGCGCCAACATTTGTCGTTAAAGAAAATGGCACCCCTCAGTCGGTTATCGAAGTAATTAATTGG
>DATEUG010000004.1:0-7511 GCA_035283225.1 Patescibacteria group bacterium
AAAATCTATTACCTTAAAATAGGGAAATTCCATTTTTGCCAGCAAAATAACGATCTACTGGGGCGGCCTTGAAAACGCTGGGATTGGAAACACCTTTAGCTTTAGCTGTCTTCAGCACTTCTTGTAAAGTCTTTCCCTTGGCCAAAAAACGCTTGCCATCTGCCGAAACGGCCAACCAACCCTGTTTATATTTTGCTAATAATTTGGTTAAATCTATCGTTTTCATATCCTCAATTATAACACGACCAAAATTTCTACGGCGCCACTTCCTGCCAGGTGTACTTGGGGTTAAGGAGGTATCGGTAAGCGTTGACCTGAAGGTCAGGCCGGTAAGTAAATGTTTCCGCCGGATAAATACTATTGTCCGCGCCATCAAAATCCCGCCTTAAGGCAATGCCCTGCCAGCCGACAAAAATACCTTCCCCGATGAGTTGTTCGGCTACGCCGCCGCCGCCGCAGGTTCCCGCCGACTCGCAAGTGACAATGGCGGCGTCAGCGATAAACACTCCTTCAACATTAGTGACAGCATCGGCAATAGTTAAGTTACCGGAAGCAATAATGGCTAAAAAGCCGCCGGCAGCGACATTAATATTGTTGTCAATCACCAAGTCTCCGTCTACCAGCAAGACAAAAGTTTGGCCGCTGTCAACATTCCAATCCGCCCCGCCGGTTCGGGTCACCCCCAAAGCATTGTAAACCCCGGACACCGCCGGTACGCCGCCTTCCCAGGTGCCGATGCCATTAGGATCATCCTGTAAAATGCGGGCGAAATAGTCATAACCTGTTTGGGTGCCGCCATAAGCAGTTTGTGCCTGCCAATCGTTCTCGGTCTGAGAAATATTCTCGCCGCCAAAACCGCCCAAGCTCAAGCTGTCGGTGAAAGAGACCACGCCCACCGTACCGTCAGCGTCCGCCCTGATTAGATAGGGATCGCAGGTCCCAGTGCAAGTGGCGGGAATTAAGGAACTGACCGAGCCTAAATTGGCGTGCAGACTGCCGCCGGTCACCTGAAACCAGGCATCTCTGTCTTGACTGACAAAGTAATTTAAACCGCTTGTCGGCGCGGTTATACCCCCATAGCTGCAGCCGGAGGAAGGACAAGTACAGTTCCAAGCACCTAGATCGCCGACTTTTAAAACAGACAGGTACCCCTGCCCTGTCGGCACGGTGACAGAATAATTGCCGCTGGCATTGACATTGTCGGCATACTGACCATCATCTCCAGTCACCACTTGTGAACCGGCTCCCGGCTCAATCCCGCTGTCGCCGCTTCCGCTCAACTTACAGACTTCGTCCACCAGCCTCGCCTGGTCATTAGGATCATTCCTCACCTGTCCGGAAATTGGGCTGACAACATAAAAATTTCTCAAGTTTGTCCAGGCGCCATTGTCAGTACCGCATGAAGTATTAATCCCCCTCACCCGCCAGCTGTAGTGGCCGGTGACCGGAGTGAATTTTAATTCTCTGTCATTGTCGGTTTCACAATGGGCATTGGCATTATTGCAGTTGGTTCCATATGGATAAAGCTGAGTTTGATATTTATCGGCCTTGGAGGCTGCACCCCACGAAATTGTTTTCTTATTGTCGGAGTAGTTAATAGTATCGTTATTGCCCGGATCTAAATTGCCTGGCGCGGGCGGGTCACCGTTGGCGCTGTTTGAACAAACCCCGCCGCAGCCATCACTTTGTCCGCACAAATTACCCGAGCAGCTGGGAACACAGGAATCACTGCCATCATCACCACTACAATCCTCCTGCCAACATCCCGCCACACCATTGCCTTTGACACATTCATCACCGTAGATACCTATGTTGCATTCATCCGCGGGTTTAGGGCCGGCGCATACTTGGGCACACCCGTCCCCGCCGCCATCGGTCCCACCGCTGCAGCTGCCGTTGGGATATTCGCACTCAAAATGATGGTAAGTCCAGCCTTCAGGATCGTTACAGTATTTAGTTACACCATCTTTAGTACGAGATCCAGGGTTATAAGACATCCCACCGACAAAAGCTGACCCATACTGGGTTTTCTTACATTGCCCCCATTCGGCGGAAGCACACGCTTCGTCAAATTGGCAATTCCAAACTTTGATACGGCAAAAAGGATTAACATTTGGGTCATGGTCCCATTCATAATTTGGATCTCTGCAGCCTCCACACAGGCCTGCTTCATTGCATTCGGCGGAGGCTTTTGTTGCCGGGAGTGCCGACCCCAGCAAGAAAAAAACCAATGCTAGCAAGGCTATTTTTATGAATGTGGTAATTATTCTTTTCATAGTTTCAGTTTATGACTTTAACAGCTCGCAGGCACCGCCAATGACCGAGCAATATTGATTAAGGCAAAAGGCTCTCATGACATCACCTTCACTGGCTTGTTCATAAATATTTATTCCTCTCGCCAGAATTTCAAAGCTGGACTTTGGATCTTTCGCATTAGGGTTTACTGATACCAAGTTAGAAAGTTCAGATGAACAGTTTTGCGCTATAATGACATTTTTATCAAAAATCGGCGCGCCCGGCGGCCAGGAAACATAAAGTTTAAATGCCGGATTGCCATCCTCGTCTGCAGTTTTTGCCAAAATGGTACCGATGATTGTGTCTTTAGTATAGTCAAAGCCTTGCTCCAGCGCTCTTGATCTAATATCTTCCGGCTGAATTGATGGAGCCTGCATCAATAATGCCTGTTTTTGAGTCGTCTGCCGATAGACTATAAACAGATAGATCAAAGTACCGGCTAGAACGAAAAAGCTAACCAACCAAACAATCAGCCATTTTTTGGACATTAATTAAATATAGATGATTTTGGATAATTTTGTAAAGCAGGCATTAGTTGCTTGTGCCAATACCAAAATCAAACCCACCCCAAAGCTGAAGTTTCTCCATTGGAACGAAAGAGTCTAATTGACCAGTTGTTACAAATTTTAAAAAATACCTAATTTGCTCTCGATTGTCTTTTTTATTTTGAAGAAATTCGGCCCAAAGTTCTTTCCCTTGAGCACTCCTGTCAGCTATCTTAGAATCCAATTTCTCATCATCATAGCTAAATTGCAACCAAAAAACATCACCCGTTTTAAGTAGAGAGACAATACTGTTTCTGTTTGCGGTAAAGGCAACTGAAATTGGATTATAAACGCGGTTAGGATATTCGTCTTTGTTAGCGCCATCTGGATGTACTGGAATATCAATCGGTATCATCGGACTATCATAACTACCATTAGTAGATGGTATAGCCACCGGAATGTAAACAATTTCGCCTTCTTGAAATAGCTCTCCTCTCACAACAAAAAAACAATTAGCGTAATACTCCGTGACATTCTTACCGTCATCTTTGCAAGCTAAGGGAATGGGGTTGCCTTCGGCGTCCACCAGTGGTCTTTTGACGTCAACATATTCAAGGGCTGTTTGCAACTCGCCTGTTTCGGTTTGGACAAAAAGCGGCCATTCGGGATGATCAACCAAAGCAATCCAGTTTTCAGTGCTGCCATCTTCGTTGGCGTGTTCAAGCGTAGTAACCGGCACGTTTTTGCCGGCTTCAACGCCATCTGGTGAGTTAAAAATCCACTGTTCGCCTTCTTTGGTAAGACTGCCACTCCCTTCAGGTAAGTTTTGGGAAGCTTCAAGCATGGGGTCTGTGGGAGTTTCGGTTGGGGTTTCGGCGGCGGCGGTCATTGTAGCTTGAACAATGTTGGAGTTAGACAGCAACACATCTCTCGTTTGCCCGATGGCGCCAATTAACGGCTGTTGGCCACCCACTTCACTGATAAAAATAACGTCGCGAACTCTAAAAACCAGCACCGGCCTAAACTTGGATTCAGTTTCGCTGATATCCTCAAGATAGCCAAACGCTTGATAAGTATTACCGTCAGCCCAGAGTGTTTCCCTTAATTCTAAACCAATCACCTCGTTCCCTTTAACATATGATAAGACATAATTATTGGTGGCCTCGTTGCGGCCTTGAAAAAAAGCCGCCGGTTCCAGGTTATCCTGACCGGGAAAGTCAATGCCGAAAGCGTGCAGTTCACTATCCTGAAAGGCTGGAAACTGCTGTTTAACCGTGTTTGTCCATCGCTCAAAGTCATCCGCCAAACTCGGCCTCTCGGTAAATAAATCAGTCTGGCTTAACATCGGGTAGACTTCTGCCGGGGCGGGTGATAATTGGGCTTCTTGAGTATTCACCGCATTTTCACAGGCTGTCAGAACTGTAGCGGCGCCAAAAACCAAACCCAGGCTAAGCAAGGCCCTCTTGCCAAAATCACGAGAGTTAAATTGGGGTTTAATGTCCGGACTAATAGGACTCATAGGCATTTTATTTTAAATTATAGCACTAAGCACTACTTCCACATCAGTTTCCCTACCCGTTAATGTTGTCGGGGAAACTATCCTTGTCTTTGCCTCCGCCAAAAGGGCGATCGTGGCTGCGAAAATAAATATGACCTGAAAATTTATTTGGCCCCTTCCAATCAATGAAAAACAGAAATGGCGCGTCAGAAGGTATTGGTCTTTGGGCTGTATATTCACCTTCATAATTATTTTGCACCTCTCCGGAAAAATGAGCCATGGTTCCATAAACCGGATCTTGCCCCTCTCCCTGGAGTGAATAAGTGCTGTCATTGTTCCAGATAAAACCTCTTAATTTATCACCGGTTTTGAAAAAAACTGCCCCTGAATCTTTCAAAAGCTCCGGAGATTTACTATCGCCCACCCAGATCTTAAGAGAAGGCTGGCTTTCAACCTCTTTCCAACCGCCGACTGGAAAGGTTTCATGAAGACGCTTGACGTAGTCTTCAAGGGGTTTTAAAGAATCATAGTCATTATATTGATATTGATTGTCCATCCAGCCATCGAGGAGTTGCTTAAGTTCCTCCGGAAAAATGAGTTTGGGGGCTTCTGTTTTAGCCGGAGCTGCTGGCTCACGAGTAATGAAATAGGCACCCAATCCTAGCGCGGAAGCGATACTAAACTTTAAAAACTCTCTTCTGCTCAATCCTGACATATACTCAACGCCGACTTTCCTGCAAAAGCTTAAGTTGGAAAACCGTTTCTTTCACCAACTTACCTCGTACCCAACTCTTTTGCCTTTCATCCAGTAATTCGCCTAAACCCTGCAGAATTTGGTTTTTGCGTATGCCTGCCACGTGCTCAATGGCGATTTGCAGCCCAGCTTCCAGGGACGACAGACCAGATTTCTGCTGAAAAACCCTGTCGTTAACAGGCCACTTGTTTTTGAGAAAGAACCAGGTGTCAAATACGTCTCGCATGGCCGGTTTGCGCCTGGTGATAAGTGCCGAGAGCTTCCCGGCGGTCATATCTTCTTGGTTCATCACTAACATTGGAATGCCAAGATAGGTTTGAGGTGAAAACCCACTCTCCGTCGCGCGTCGGGAAATCTCTACCTTAATCGTTCGCTCACCCAACTCGTAACTTAAAAGGAAAAACAAGGTGAAACGTTTCTTGGTGGTTTCGCGCAAAGTTCCATGATTAGCCAGAATCTTTTTGAGCTTATCAACCACCAATTCTTCCCTACCTTCTTTCAATAAATCAAAATCCAAGTCAACCGATAAACGGGGCAGATCGTAAAAAAGCATGGCCGCTGTTCCCCCTTTAAAACCGAGTGCCGTGCGCAATTGAGGATCATCGTAAATATCCTTAAGGATCTCAAGGAGTTTGACGCGGTGCCTGGAGTTATCTACCATTTTCTTCCTGGTAAAGGTGATGATACTCGCTCACCCGGTTACTAAGCGCCTGACTCTTATAGAAAGCTTCCAACTCGAAAACCTTCTTCCAATCAAGTGCCCCAAGATTATCAAAGTGGTAGTCTTTGTAAAGGTAAACAGCATCCAGGAAAGCACGCTCTGGCGAAGCAATCGTGACCGCTCCTTGATCTGTCACTCCCCGCTTGTCAAGTAAAATTGTCTTACTGACTTGATGGTACTTAAAAGTATGTCCGCTTACCGACACCGTCCGGCTAAGATAGGACACGGAGAAAATCTGATCATAATGTTGAAAAGTAATTCCTGCTTGCCGCAAGACCGTTTCCAAACTGATATAAGATGGTGCATATAGTCTGTTTGCCAGCTCGAAAGGATTATATTTGTCCTTGGCGTAAATACCATGAGTCAGCCTTTGAACCGCGCCTGTTTTTGCCAGATAAGCCATTCTCTGCCTGATGTTGGCGTACTCCAATTCAGGCATCAACAACGAGACCTCTTTGAGCGTAAAGACAGTCTGGGGTTTTCGGTGAATTTCAATAAGCAATTGGTTTTTCATGATTTGCCAACTGAAAGTGTTATCTAATCACACTTTCAGTTCGTATTATAACAAATTTTGGACCTTTTTCACACCAGCTTATGCCTCAACTAATAAGCCTGCGGATGTCAAAAAAAGTAATTAACACCATCAGGCCTATCAGCAGGGCCATGCCGACCAGGTGAATGGCCTGCTCCAGCTCCGGCTTGACGCGCTTACGGGTGACAGCCTCAATGCCGACAAACAGCAATCTGCCGCCGTCTAAAGCCGGCAAAGGCAGTAAGTTTAAAATCGACAGGTTGACTGACAAAATGGCCACAAACTGAAGCGTGTTTAACCAGCCGGTAGCGGTGACGTCTTTACTGATCTCATAAATCCCTACCGGCCCGGCCACGGCTTGAGGTTTGACCCCGTGAGCCAGGCCCCAGACAGTGGTGCCGATCGACACCAGAATGTCTTTGCCCCAAAGCATGGCTTCTTTTAAGCCATACCAAACACCTCTAACCAGGCGCTCGGGCAAGGGGTATAAAACCGTGTCGACATTAGTAATCGCTACACCCAAGGCCCCCTGGCCTTCAGGTGTTTGATCAGCGGTTCGGGGAACGGCAGAAACTTGCCGGCCGTCTTGAAGCAATAAAGTAATAGTCTCACCCCGATGGGTATTAACAAAATCAATAAATCCCCGGGTGTCGTTAAAGCCAATAATTTTGTCCCCCGCCCGCAGCTGCGCAGCGTAGGCGGGTGAACCCGCCGCCACATCTGTCACTGTCAGGTAATCAACCGGCTCGGGTACTCCCAGTTTAGTGAATATCGCCGCAAATAACACCACTCCTAATAAAAAATTCATCACTACCCCGGCGATCAACACCAAAGCTCGCTTCCCACGAGTCTGCGTCACGAATGCCCGCTGGGACTTTGCCCCACGTAGCTTTAGCGCAGTGGGGTCTTCTCCCAGCATTCTAACAAAACCACCGAAAGGCAGAAGATTCAGACTATATATAGTCTCCCCGATTTTCTTGCCGATTAGCCGGGGGGGATAACCAAAACCAAACTCTTCCACCTTGATGCCAAACTTGCGGGCCATCAAAAAATGCCCGAGTTCGTGAACTAAAATCAGTAAGGATAGAATGGCAATAAAAATAATTATTGCCATCACAAAGTCATTAGCTCGGTTTCCTTGGCTGACTCTAATTCATCCAAACTGACGTTAAACTCATCAATTAATTTTTGCAATTTTTCATTGGCGGCAAAAATGTCATCTTCAG
>DATEUG010000005.1:0-8912 GCA_035283225.1 Patescibacteria group bacterium
AGCTAAAACCAGGGCGGCAAACAGACTAATAACAAAGTTAAACGGCGGAATCTTGGTTAAGAATTCGGCAAAGTTCCAGCCGGGCCACTTAAGAATTAAAACGTGAGCCATTACCAAAAGCGCCGTTAGCCTTACCCCCCACTGCTGAATTTTCCACCAGAGTTTTTTATCCATTTTGCCAATTAGTTTATCAACCGAAAGCCAGCCCAACACCAGTAAAATAACCAGGGCCAATAAGCCGGAATAAAAAGCCGTATTAAAGCTGGTAAAGTAGCGCATGAAGTTGCCGTTTGAAATGACAAATAAAGACAGGTAACCGTGAATGACAGCGGCAAGCAGTGTCCACAAGCCCAGGTTCTTTCGATAAGCCAACCACTGGTCAAAAAGATTAAACCAGCGGGAAAACGGTCCGATTAGCAACACCATGCCTAAAAGCAAAACTGAAACGTCACCGGCCGCTTTATTGTAAAGCCTGGTATTTAGTCCCCGGCGCTCCAGGAAAAAAAGGTAGGCGACGGTAATTCCGGCTAAAACCAGAGTGGTTAAAAGGGGGATCAGGCGGCGTTTACTAAGCATGGTTAATAAAAATCATAGCATTCTTGACACCGATGTGGAAGGCTGGTTATAGTGATGGGACCTGTGGAATATATTTTAGCTTTAGAGCTTAATCATGCCACTGAGGTTGGAGCAATAGGGGCGGCTCGAGCGGCCGGCTACGGGGATAAGAAACGGGCGGACCGGGAAGCAGTCAAGGCCATGCGTCACTCTCTTAATCTGGTTGATTTTAAAGGTCGGGTGGTGATTGGCGAGGGAGAAAGGGATGAAGCACCAATGCTTTACATTGACGAAACATTAGGTACGGGTAAGGGTTTAGCCATAGATATTGCCGTTGATCCTTTAGAAAACACTAATGCCACTGCCGGTTTGGGCCCGAGAGCAATTTCAGTCTTAGCCGCCAGCGAGCGGGGAGGGCTTTTCCATGCCCCGGATATGTATATGGAAAAACTAGTGGTTGATCCCAGGGCCGCCGGTAAAGTTCATCTTGATGCCCCGGTGAAAGATAATCTTAAAGCCATTGCCAAAGCTTTGGATAGGGAAGTGAAGGATTTGGTGGTGGTGATGCTGGATCGGCCCAGAAACGAAGAGCAGGTTGCCAAGGTGAGGGAAGCCGGTGCCCGGGTGCAGCTGGTGCTTGACGGCGATTTAATGCCGGGCATTGCCGCCTGTATGAGAGGAACAGGGGTGCATGCAGTCATGGGAATCGGCGCCGCCCCCGAAGGAGTAATTACCGCTGCCGGAATCAGATGTCTTAAAGGGGAAATGCAGGCCCGGTTTTGGCCCCAAAGCAAAGAGGAAGAAAGAAGATTAGTGAAAATGGGCGGTAAGTTGGGGAAAATTTACACCCATAAAGAGCTAGCCAGCGGCAAAACAATTATGTTTTGCGCTACCGGGGTTACTTCCGGCGAAGCTTTGCGGGGGGTCAAGTTTTTTGGCGGCGGAGCCCGCACTCATTCATTAGTGATGAGTACCCAAACAGAAAAGGTCCGCTTTATTGACACCACTCATGTTTTTGACAAAGATCAAATAGATTACCGTTTATGAATTTAAATCAAATTGCCTTACAAATGGTTGCTCCTAAAAAGGGGATTTTAGCCGCTGATGAAAGCACCGGAACCATGACCAAAAGACTGGACAGTATTGGAGTGGAATCAACTGAGGAAAACAGAAGAAGTTACCGGCAATGGCTGTTAGAAAGTCCGGGGATGGAAGACTATATTTCCGGAGTGATTTTATATGACGAAACCTTAAGGCAAAAAACTGATGACGGCAAATCTTTTGCCGAATTGCTTTCTGAAAAAGGGGTGCTGCCGGGGATTAAGGTTGACCTGGGTGCCAAACCGCTGGTTGGTTTTCCCGGTGAAACCGTTACTGAAGGCCTGGATGGTTTGCGCGAGCGCCTGGCAGAATATGTCAGCTTAGGGGCTAAATTTACCAAGTGGCGGGCAGTAATAACCATTGGCAAAGAAATTCCAACAGATTTTTGCTTAGAGGCTAACGCTCACGCCTTAGCCCGCTATGCCGCTTTGTCCCAGGAAGCGGGATTAGTGCCGATTGTCGAGCCGGAAGTATTAATGGACGGTGATCATACCCAAAAACGGTGTGAAGAGGTCACCGCCAAAACTCTAACGGCCGTGTTTGACCAGCTAAAAAAACACCGGGTAGAGATAACCGGCATGATTTTAAAGCCAAACATGATTTTATCCGGTAAAGACGCCAAAGACCAAGCCGGTGTTAGTGAGGTAGCCGCAGCGACGGTGGCTTGTTTTAAAAAGCATCTGCCTGCAAACTTGCCCGGGGCCATCTTTTTGTCCGGCGGTTTGTCACCCGACCAAGCTTGCGAGCGCTTAAACGCTATCAATAAACAGCCCTTCGACTCCGCTCAGGGTAAACCGCCCTGGCAGTTAAGCTATTCTTTCGGCCGGGCCCTGCAGGAAGAAGCTTTAAAGGCCTGGGCGGGTAAAAACGAAAACGGGAAGATCATGCAGCAGGTCTTTATTGACCGGGCCAAAAAAGTGTCGCTGGCACGCCAAGGTAAACTTTAGTATGAATAAAAAAACTTTACGGGAAATTGAGTTATCCGGTAAACGGGTAATTCATCACTGCGACTTTAATATCAAATTAAAGCCGGTTGCCAAGGGTGAGTTAAGACCCATTTCCGATGTCCGGCTTAAAGCTTATTTTCCTTCAATTTTTTATTTACTCGAGCACAAATGCAAAATTATTTTCATTTCTTACCTGGAGCGGCCTGGCGGCAAAGTGGTCGAGGAATTACGGATGGCGCCTGTGGCTAAACGTTTATCCCAACTAATTAACCGGGAAGTAAAATACTTACCCGAGTTAATTGGTCCAAAAGTTAAAACTTTTATTGACCAAATGAAGCCGGGCCAGATGGTGATGCTGGAAAACACCCGTTTTTATCCCGGGGAAGAAGCCGATGAGGACAAATTTGCCAAAAATCTGGCCGCTAACGGTGACTTGATGGTTGAAGATGCCTTTGGTCACTGCCACCGGATTCACGCTTCGACCACCGGGATTCCAAGGCACATTCCTAGCGTGGCTGGCATGTACTTGGAGGGGGAGATGGAAATTTTTGACCGGTTAATGAAGCATCCGGAGCCGCCGACGACTTTGATTATCGGCGGCACTAAAACCTACGATAAAATCATGGCGATTAAGAATTTAATTAATAAAACTGATCAGGTTTTAGTTGGCGGCGCGGCCGCCAATAATTTTTTTAAGGCGATGGGAGTAGACGTTGGCGCCTCTTATCTGGATGAACCTTATGTTGATAAAGCCAAGGGCGAAAAAATTGACTTGGTTGAGGCATCGGGTCAATTGATGGCTCAATACGGCAAAAAAATTATTATTCCGGTTGATGCGGTGGTGGCTGACAGTTTGGATAAGCCGACAAAAAAACGGATAGTCAGCGTGACCCCAGAAACTAAATTAGAAAAAGGCGAGGTGTTTTTGGATATTGGTCCAGCCTCGGTTAAAAAATATGTTGAGATTATTAACAAGAGTCAAACTGTGTTTTGGGACGGGCCAATGGGTAAGTACGAGGATGCTAGATTCCGCGACGGGACGCTTAAAGTAGCTGAAGCTGTTGCCGCTGACGGCAAAACCTCAATTTTGGCCGGTGGTGACACGGCCGCTTTAGCCGAAGATTTTGGTTTAATCTTTCGTTACTCACACGTCTCGATTGCCGGTGGAGCCGCTTTGGAATATTTGGCCGGAAAACCAATGCCGGGGATTGAGGCTTTGTTGGATAAGTAATTATTGCTGTGATAAACTTCTCCCTTACTAGGAGGAGTTAATGCTCAAATTATCCCGCCGGGTCGATTTAGGTATTTTATTGCTGACAGATTTAGCCCGGCTAAACACAGGTCAAAGCTTAAGTTTGTCTACCTGGGCGCAAACCAAGCAGTTGCCTTACCGATTTTTAACCAAAATCGCCCTGAACTTAAAACAAGCCAAACTAATTACCAGCAAAGAAGGCCGTACCGGGGGATACCGTTTAGCCAAAGGGATTGGTCAAATTTCCTTGGGCGAAGTGATTGTCAGGCTTGAAGGGAAAACCAGCCCGGTGGCTTGTTTGCGTGGCGAGGCATGTGTTGCTTTTCCGTATTGCCGGCACAAAAAAGTGATTGGTGGGCTTGCAGCGCTGGTTGATAAGTATTTGGCCAAGGTTACCTTACAGGATTTATGTTGACCATTCGTAATTTAAAGGTGACGGTGGTTAAAAAACCAATCCTTAAAGGTATTAGCTTGGAGTTGAAGCCGGGCGAATTGGTGGCGGTAATGGGCCCCAATGGCTCAGGCAAAAGCACTTTAGCCTACGCTTTGGCAGGACATCCTCATTATCAAATTGCCGGCGGTCAAGTAAAACTGGATGGTAAAAATCTCTTAAAGCTGTCACCCGATGAGCGCTCGTTGGCGGGTCTGTTTTTGGCCTTTCAGTATCCGGTGGCTATTCCCGGCGTCACCCTGGACCAGTTTTTACATCAAGCCTTTGAAGCCCGGGCCAAAACTAAGATCGCCCCGTTTGAGTTTAGGAAAATTCTAAATCAAAAAGCCAAAGATTTGGGCGTAGATGAAAAGTTATTGAGTCGGTCTTTAAATGACGGCTTTTCCGGAGGAGAAAAAAAGCGGGTGGAGGTGCTCCAGCTGGCCCTTCTTTCTCCCAAATACGCCATTATGGATGAAACTGATTCGGGCCTGGACATCGATGCTTTAAGGATTGTAGCCAAAGGCATTAACCAAATCCGCCGGGCCAGCCCCGATTTAGGCATTTTGATGATTACTCATTATCGGCGCATCTTGGATTATGTGAAGCCGGATCGGGTGATCGTCCTATCTCGCGGCCGGGTGGTGAAAACCGGCAGCAGCAGATTAATTGAACAGTTAGAAGCGAAAGGTTATAAAGGATTGTAATTATGGCCAGATTTGCCAACAAACAAATTAAAACCGATCAGTCACTCAAACACTTAAGCAGTGATTATAAGTTAGGACACAGGGATCGGGTCCGCTACGCTTTTAAAACCAAAAAAGGCTTAAATGAGACTGTCGTTAAAGCAATGTCTGAGCGTAAAAGAGAGCCCGAATGGATGCTCAAGCGTCGCCTCCAGGCCCTAGATATTTATGATCAAAAACCCTTGCCAACCTGGGGCGGGAATTTAAAGCAAATCGATTTTAAAGATATCTATTATTATCTTGAGGTAGCCAATCAAGGCGCAAATACCTGGGATGACGTCCCCGATGCGATCAAAAAAACTTTTGACAAAATCGGCGTGCCTGAGGCAGAAAGAAAGTTTTTGGCCGGTGTCGGCGGTCAGTACGACAGCACCACTGTGTATCACAATTTACTCACCCGGCTTAAGAAAAAAGGAGTGGTTTTTTTGGGCATGGACGAGGGTTTAAAGAAATACCCGGAATTGGTCTTGCAGTATTTCGGCAAATTGATTCCGACCGGCGACAACAAGTTGGCGGCTCTAAACACCGCTGTTTGGTCCGGCGGCAGTTTTATTTATATCCCTAAAGGGGTAGAAGTGGATTTGCCCCTGCAGGCCTATTTTAGGATTAATGCCGAAAAAGCGGGCCAGTTTGAACGCACCCTTATCATTGCTGATGAAGGCAGTAAGGTGCATTATGTTGAGGGGTGTTTTATTGCCGGCACTAAGATTCGCACCATCCACGGCTATTTGCCGATTGAATCAATTAAGGTCGGCGATCAAGTCGCTAGTCACGCGGGAGTTTTTCGGTCTGTTTACAAAACCCAGAAACGCCGCCACTCAGGGTTTATTTATGAAATCGGGTTTTACGGCGATTCAACCACGAAATTAACAGTCACCGACGAGCATCCGTTTCTATTTGCCAAACGCCTGAAAGCGCGCGACCGTAATAAAAAATTCGCGCTTAAATGGGGCAAGCCCGATGAGTTGCGCTTGAAAGATTACCTGGTGATGCCCAGACTAAAAACAAAATCCAAGAGCAGTTCAATCACTTTTAAAATCTCCGCACGCCGGGGGAAATCTGGTCCGCGTCAACCACTTACGGTTAAACTGCCGTTAACCAAAGAGCTATTTAAGTTTATTGGTTATTACTTAGCTGAAGGCAGTGTTGACGATAGGGGTTATGTCAGATTTTCGCTGGCCGCTGACGAAACATTTATGATTGATGATGTTAAAAAGCTAGCAAAATTGATTTATCCTCGTATCAATAAAATTCATGAGTTCGGCTATAAGGACAGACGGGGGATGGAAGTTAATATCAGCAGCGTTGAACTGGCCCGGATTATGGCCAGTTTTGGCAAAAAGGCCAACAAAAAAGCGCTTTTACCTGAATTGATGACAGCAGATAACGGCTTATTGACAGAGTTGCTTAAAAGTTATTTCGCCGGAGATGGAAACTATTACCGGAAAAAACTTCAAAGCGGCTTTAAAGAAGTATTAAGAATGAATACGGTTTCTGAAACTTTGGCTTATCAAGTCCGGGACATTTTAGCTAAATTGGGCATTGCCGCTTTTATTAATTCCCGTGATCGCCGCAAAGAAAGCCGGCAAATAATGTATACGATTGGCGTCAGCGGAGATCAGATGGCAAAGTTTGGCCAACTTGTAGGCTTAAAAATAAAAAATAGCATTAATAATCATCGGCGGGCATCGATGTTTGGCGTTGATGACAATTATATTTATTTACCGATTAAGTCGATAAAGAGAAAAAAGGTGAAGGGCCTAACCGTTTATAACTTCAGCGTTGATAAAGATGAATCTTATTTGGCCGGGGGGGTTGCGGTCCATAACTGCTCCGCTCCCCAATATTCCTCCGGCTCTCTGCACGCGGCCGTAGTGGAGATTTTTGTCAAACCAGGCGCTCGGGTGCAGTACACCACTTTGCAAAACTGGTACAAAAACGTTTTTAATCTGGTAACCAAAAGAGCCTGGGTGGAGGAAGAAGGGGAGATGCAATGGATAGATGTTAACATGGGCAGCAAATTAACCATGAAGTATCCTGCCTGTATTTTAGCCGGCCGGAAAGCCAAAGGGGAAACTTTATCCGTGGCTTTAGCCGGAGCCGGCCAGCATCAGGATGCGGGTGCCAAAATGACCCATTTGGCTCCGGAAACTACCTCCCGGATTATCAGTAAATCGATTAGTTTTGACGGCGGCCGGGCCAGTTACCGAGGCATGGTCAAGATTAACAAGGGAGCGGTTAATGCCCGGAGTAAAGTAGTTTGTGACGCACTGATTTTGGATGAGAAGAGCCGCAGCGACACTTATCCAACCAATAAAATTATGGAAAACCGGGTGACTTTAGAGCATGAAGCCACCGTGTCTAAGGTGGGTGAAGAGCAGTTGTTTTATTTGATGAGTCGGGGACTGGAAGAGCATGAGGCTGAGGCGATGATTGTCCAGGGCTTTTTGGAGCCGGTGGTTAAAGAAATTCCGCTTGAATATGCCGTGGAGATGAATAGATTAATTGAACTGCAGATGGAAGGTTCAGTGGGATGAAACAAACAGTGGTCATATTAGATAAACCAGGTAAAAAGAGAGTGAGGATGGATTTTGACCAAAAAGGCGAAGAGAAGGAGCTGATCGCTTTGGTGCTGGGCAGAGCTAAAGGGGAATATGAACTGGAGGTAATCGTTGATCATCAGCGGGGGAGAACTTTCGGTCGGGTGATGATCCGGGGTATTGCCAAGAATCAGGCAAACGTCAAAGTGACCGGGACGATCATTATTGCCAAAAAAGCCCAAGGGGTGGATGATTTTTTGGAAATGAAACTACTCATTCTGGATGACAAATCTCAGGCCTGGGCTGAACCGCGGCTGGAAATTAAGGCTAACGAGGTTAAGGCTTCCCACGCGGCGACGGTGGGGCAGGTGGATGAAGAGCAGCGGTTTTATTTAATGAGTCGGGGTTTAACAGAACATGGGGCGGAGCAACTGTTGGTGAAAGGTTTTTTGGGACAGGTTATAAACAAAATTACTGATGTTAAAATGAAAAGGAAAGTTTATGCTAAAAGTCAATAAAATCCGCCGGGATTTTCCGATCTTAAACCAAAAAATCCACGGTAAAAGACTGGCGTATCTGGATAACGCCGCCACCAGTCAAAAGCCAAAACAAGTAATTGAAGCGATTAGCAATTATTACCGGCACGACAATGCCAATGTTCACCGGGGTTTGCACCAATTATCGGAGAGGGCGAGCGAGCAATACGAGCAGGCGCGGGTTAAGCTAGCCAAATTTATCGGCGCCCTACCTAACGAAGTCGTTTTTGTCAGAAATGCCACCGAAGGCTTAAATTTAGTTGCCCAAGCCTGGGGAGAATTTAACTTAAAACGAGGCGATGAAATCGTTTCCACCATTCTTGAGCATCACAGCAATTTAATTCCCTGGCAACGCTTAGCAAAATTGAAAGGTGCCAAATTAAAACTGGTCGGTGTTGACAAAAATGGCTGCTTAAAACTTGAAGAATTCAAGCGCTTGATTACTAAAAAAACCAAAGTTGTTGCCGTTACCAATATGAGCAATACTACTGGTGAAATTGTCCCGGTAGAATCAATCGCTAAGCTAGCTAAAAAGGTTGGTGCCGTGGTGGTGGTGGATGCAGCTCAAAGTACGCCCCATCTTCCGGTTGACGTTACTAAGCTTAAATGTGACTTTTTGGTATTATCCGGCCACAAAATGTTAGGACCAATGGGAATCGGCGTAGTTTATTTAAAACTTCAGCGCCAAGGACAAATGGAGCCCTACATGGTCGGCGGGGGAATGATCAGCCGGGTTGAACCCCAAACGGCTGAATGGGCGAAAGGAGTAGATAAATGGGAAGCCGGCACACCTAATGTTGAAGGG
>DATEUG010000006.1:0-4151 GCA_035283225.1 Patescibacteria group bacterium
CCCCAAACGCTACCCCCAGTCATTCCGGGGTATGCCCATTCGATCCCAGCTAACGACTTTGCAAACCAGTTTAGATTCGGCCGCCGAGACACTGTCTAATATCAAACCGCTATTAAGCTTACTGCCTAAACTTTTAGGCCAGGCCGAGCCGCAGACTTATCTTTTAATTTTCCAAAACGACGCTGAAATTAGGGGTTCGGGAGGCTTTTTAACTGCTTACGCTATCTTAGAAACCTCAAGAGGCAAGATTACCCCGGTGTTGTCCCAGGATATTTATGAGCTGGATAGTAAATTTGGCAACAAGCTGCCGGCACCCGAACCGATCAAAAAATACCTGCCTCTGGTTTACAACTGGCATTTGCGGGACATGAACTTGTCGCCGGACTTTAAAGTGTCTATGGACACATTTTTGCCTAACTATAAAAGCGTGGCTCAATACAAAGACTACGACGGGGTGATTGCCATGGATACCCAAATTGTGGTGGACTTGTTAAAGATTTTGGGTCCTGTCGGTGTCGCCGATTGGGGAACATATGATGCTGAAATTATCCCTGAGTGCAACTGTCCCCAGGTAGTTTACAAGATGGAAGATTATGCCACCCGGCCGACTTTCTACATTAAGGAAAACAGAAAAGGGATGATCGGTCCATTAATGCATTCAATTTTACTTAATGTGATGAACTCGCCCAAAAAACTTTGGCCCCAGTTTATTGAAGCGGGTTTAAATAACATTAACGCTAAGCACCTAATGTTTTACTTCCCTGATGATGCTCCGATGCAGCAAGTGATTGAGTCGTTTAACGCCGGCGGCAGGATTAAGGAGTTTGCCGGCGACTATTTCCATCTTAATGACACCAACTTCGCCGGCGCCAAGTCTAACCTTTACATTACCCAAGAGATCGAGCAGGTGATAGAAACCAGTGGCGACGGCACGGTCACTAAAACTGTCACTATCACCTACACCAACCCTCAGAAAGCTTCCGACTGCAATTTAGAATCCGGCGGCTTGTGTTTAAACGGCATTTTAAGGGATTGGGTCAGACTTTATGTTCCCGATGGCAGTCAGATTGTGGAAGTCTTAGGCTCTGATGTTGCCGCTGTCGCTAACAAAGACCTAGGCAAAACCGTGATTGAAGCTTTTATCGAATTGCGGCCGGAATCGCGAACCAAACTGGTGGTCAAATATACTTTACCTTTCAAGCATCAGGGCGGGGATTACAAACTTTTCATCCAGAAACAGCCGGGCGCCAAAAATCACCACTACATCATTAACCTTAACGGCAAAACCGAGGAATTTGATTTAAACCAGGATCAGGAAGTGGTCCTTTAAGCCGTGGCCAGGAGCTACAAGGTTGAGGGGATTGTCTTAAAGCGGATAAGTTTTGGCGAAGCGGATCGGTTAGTGACAATTTTTTCCAAAGACCATGGCCGGTTACGGTTACTGGCCAAAGGCATCCGCCGTTTAAGTTCGCGTAAAAAAGGCCATTTGGAGTTATTTACCCAAGTAAAGCTTCAGGTAGCCCGCGGCAAAAACCTGGATTTAATCACCGAAGCGGCTACAGTCAACAGTTTCCCTACCCTCAGGCATAACCTCAACCGGGTCCGCATTGCTTATTTACTGGCAGAACTAATTGACCAATTAACCGCCGAAAACCAGGAACAGGTAGGGGTTTATCATTTGCTCTCAGAGGCTTTGTCTAAGCTTAATTCTCACACTGCCAGCAAAAACTTTATCGTTGATTTTGAAAAAGAACTGTTGACCCAGTTGGGTTTTGGTTTGCCCGCCCGCCACGACCAGGTTTCCTTGGAAAGCCACATCCTTTCGATCATCGAAAAGCCACTAAATTCGAAAAAGATCAAATAGCTATCCAAAACGCCGTCGTTTCGCTACAATAATTTCATGGACTTGATGAAAGACGTAGTCGCTTTAGCCAAACGCCGGGGCTTTATTTTCCCAGGATCGGAGATATACGGCGGACTGGCTAACACTTATGATTACGGCCCGATGGGAGTGGAGCTACTTCGTAACATTAAAAACCACTGGTGGGACTTTTTCGTTACCAAACGGGAAAACATTTTTGGCCTGGAAACATCGGTGTTAATGAACCCTAAAGTCTGGGAAGCGTCAGGCCACACCGCCAGCTTTACCGACACGGTTAAAGAATGCAAAAGCTGTCACCAGCGCTCCAGGGTTGATCAGCTGGTCGACAATAAATGTCCTAACTGCGGCGCTTCCGATTGGACCCAAGCCAAAGACTTCAATCTTTTATTTGAAACGAAGGTTGGTGTGGTTTCTGATAGTCAGAGCAAAGTTTATCTTCGGGGTGAAACCGCCCAGGGAATGTTTGTGGATTTTAAGGCTGTGCTGGATACTTTGTCCCCGCGCCTGCCTTTTGGTTTGGCCCAGGCCGGCAAGGTGTTTAGAAACGAAATCACTCAGGGGCAAAATGTGTTTCGGACCTTAGAGTTTGATTTAGCTGAGTTTGAGTATTTTATTAGTGAGGCAACCTGGGAGAAAGAATTTGAGTCTTGGAAAAAGGAAATTGAAAAATTTGCCGACTCTTTGGGAGTGCCGAAGTCCAAGCGCCGCTGGCGGCCGCACACCAAAGAGGAGCTGGCCCATTATTCCAAACGAACCGAGGATTTAGAATTTGAATTCCCCTTTGGCTTTAAGGAATGGTATGCTATCGCTTACAGGACTGACTTTGATCTTAAAAACCACATGGAGAAAAGCGGAGTGGATTTAAGATACACCGATCCGGATTCAGGTGAGCGCTTCATTCCCCATGTGATTGAGCCGACTTTTGGTTTGTCCCGGACTTTGCTGGTACTACTCACTAACGCCTACACCCAGGAAAAAGAGCGGGTGGTTCTAAAACTGGCGCCAAGACTCGCGCCCTACAAAGCGGCGGTGTTCCCGCTTTTAAGAAACAAACCTGAATTAATTAAGCTGGCCCGGACAATATTCATCGACTTAAGCCAGGAAATGGCCACTGCCTGGGACGACAATGGCAATATCGGCAAAAGGTATAGACGGCAAGATGAAATCGGCACCCCCTGGTGCATTACTGTTGATTTTGATAGTCTTAAAGATAAATCTGTCACTGTCCGTGACCGCGACAGCATGAAGCAGTCAAGAATAAAAATTGATAAACTAAATAGTTACTTAAAAGAGAAAATATGAATCCAATGATAACTAAAAACTTAAAGTTTATTGTCCCCGGAGTTTTGCTATTGGCAGTAGCCGCCTGGATTTTCTGGCCGGCCAAAAACGCCAAAGTGCCAACACCCACAAAAACCACTAAAGTTGAACAAATTAACCAATTACCTCTGGAAAAGCGACCCTATGTGACGATGTATACCAGAACCGACGGCAAAGAGATTAACCTAACGGTAGATAAGGTTACTGATGCGACTAGTATGGAGTATGAACTGGAGTATTACGATGAGGACAGAACCTTTATTGAAGGCGCTTTCGGCACGGTGGATTTTTCTAAAGAAAGCCTACCGGTGACAAAGCAGCTACTGCTGGGTACCTGCTCCAAGAATGTTTGCCGCTACCATGATTTTGTTTCCGGCGGCTCAGCCACTTTAAGGTTTGACGGCGGCTCAGCCGCTTATGTCTTGAAGACCGACTTTAATCTTCAGCTTCAGGGCGACAAAGAGGGAGTCTTTGGCAGCAAAGACGCCAAAGTGACTTTGGAAGTCGGCCGCACCGGTTTACCGCAAACGACCTACGTCATGATCGCCTCAACCATGGGTTTGCCGGACGCAATCCCTGCCGGAACCACGGTGTTGTCCGGCCCCTATGCCTTTTTATCAGCTTCCAGCCCGACTCTAAAGCAGGCAACCATCACCTTTAAGGGTGTAACTGAGCCTGCCGCCAAGATTCTATTCTGGGACGGTAAATCCTGGAAGGAACTAAAAACTACAGTTGCCGATAACGAAGCCTCAGCGTCGGCAACCGCCTTGGGTACTTTTGTTCTGGTTAAATGAAGCAGGCCGTAATTCTTCACGGCGCCAGCGCAGACCATACCTCCAACTGGTTTCCCTGGCTAAAAGAACAGCTGGAAGCTAAGGATCATAAAGTCTGGGTGCCGGATTTACCAGGAGCAGAAAGGCCAAACTTGGGCCGCCTCGTTAAATTTTTA
>DATEUG010000007.1:0-2021 GCA_035283225.1 Patescibacteria group bacterium
ATCGAAGTGACCCGGACCGAACCGGGCACGCCGGCTGTTTTTGATTATGTCTTGTTTTCTGGGAGGAATTTAACCAAATGAATAACTCTACCTGCCTATGGCTGCTTTTGGTTTAGACATCGGCTCTTTTCAGGTTAAGGCCCTCCAGGTTGAGCCGACCAAGGAGGGTTTTAAGCTCGAGCATTACGCCCATGAGTCTCTTGCCGGCAAAGATTTAGCCGGAGTGATTAAAGAGACGGTTAAGGCAGCCGGGATTAAGCCGGGAGCTGAGGTTAACTTGGCTCTTCAGGAAAGCGATGTTTATACCCGGATAATTCAAGTACCCAAATTGTCCGAAGCCGAACTAGCCTCATCTCTCCCCTACGAAGCGGAGCAGTATGTACCGGTGCCATTGGATCAAGTGGAGCTTTATCATCTGGTTTTATCAGACGAAAACCTGGAGGCTAAAACCATGCGGGTGGTTTTAATTGCCGTGACTAAAGAAAGATTAAACCGCTTGACCGCTTTGATCGACCAAGCCGGTTTGATCCCCAAAAGCTTGGAAACCGAGCTATTTTGTCTCCAGCGGCTGTTTGTTGATCGGGGTAAAACACAGCTGATTTTACACTTGGGGCATAATTCTTCAGACATGATGATCATGGATAAGGGCAACTGTTTGTTTTTGTACTCACTGGCTTCGGGCAGTTTAGCTTTAACCAAGGTTTTAATGAATGAACTATCTTTATCTGAAGCCCAGGCAGAAGAATACAAAAAGACCTATGGCTTAAGGACTGATTTATTGGAGGGCAAAGTGGCCCTGCTTTTATCGCCTTTAATCGATGCGGTGATTGATCAAATTAATAAAGCGATAATTTTTCTTAACCAGCAGGGGTTTAATAAAAAGTTAGACCAGGTTGTGGTTACCGGCGGCGGCGCCCAACTGCCGGGCTTGACCGGCTATCTGGTGGCTAAATTAAATAACGAAGTTGTCAGCGGCGATCCTTTTACCCGCTTTATTAAAGATGAGGCGTATAAAAAATTGATCGCCGGAGAAACCAACCCTCAGCTGTCGACGGTGACAGGACTGGCTTTAAAGGGTTTGATTTAGCCTATGGCTGAGATTAATTTATACGCCGGCAAACTGGAGAAATTAAAGAAAAAACAGCGCCTCAAACAATTTACCTGGAAATCAATTTTAACTGTGTTGCTGGGCTTGGCTGTTGTTTTAATAATTCTGTCCGGTTTTAGCTTGATAATTGCCCGAAACAACCAATCTTTGACCTCTAAAATCGCCACTCAAAAAAACCAAATTGAGAACTTAAGGCCGGTAGAAAGCAAACAAGTTTATCTTTTAAGCAAGCTTCAAGCCTTTAGTACTTTAATTAAAACCCAGGAAAGGCACCAGGCGGTAGCGGAAGCGGTCTTTGCCTTGCTGCCTGACGGCACCAGTCTAAAAGGCTTTGCCGTGTCAGAAGAAGGCTTGATCAATTTATCCGGTTCGGTCCCCGACTATCCGACGCTGCTTGAACTTTTAAGCCGGATTACTAACAGCCAGAATTTAAATGTGCCGGTAGTTAGTGCCAAAGTGAACTCGGTTACGGCCGGCGGCGGCGGCGGGGTTAATTTTTCAATCGATCTTTTAATCAGGGTAAACTCATGAACCGTCTTTTCTTCGACAAAAAAATTTGGCTGGGCGCCGCCCTAATTTTAGTATTAGTCGGCCTGGTTTTTGGACCGGTTTTAAGCCGTCTAAATGAAAGATTAGCCGTTAACCGGCAGTTAAAAGCCGAGAGTTTAAAATTAACTGAGAAAAGCAATACTTTAAACGGTATCGACGAACTCCAGGTGACTCAAAGGGTAGAAAAAATGGAAGAAGTTTTTCCTTCCCAAAAACCGGTGGTCCAATTAATCGCCAGCTTAAACCAGCTATCAGGATCGCATAATTTGTCTTTTGGCGGCGTTACTTTGCGTCCCGGCAGTTTGAGTGAGGTAAATAATGAGGCCAAAGGCGGTTTGCAGGATTTAACTTTTGGGTTCCAGGT
>DATEUG010000008.1:0-2978 GCA_035283225.1 Patescibacteria group bacterium
CAGTGTTGGCGGTAACTTTTTTGCTGGCAAACTGGGGGGAGTAGAGGAGAGTCCTATAGGAATCCTATAATAATTATAGGACTTTTCACGAAAAGGTCGGGGAGTTTTCACGAATTGGATTGTGTTATCAATCCTTTTCTACTTTCACCCAGTGCTGCTTGACCTAGTTTGATTCACTTGTGGATAAGTTTCCGGGAGAAGTGAGGGTGGTGGCAGTGAAGAGCAGCGATGTTTTCCCCGGAATTTTAGCACCGCAACCCTCGGAGAGTAGAGCTTACTCTGAGCGCAGACGAAAGGGCTCCCTGCTTTTTTGATCCGCCTGCGGCAGATAGGTTAGGGTTATTTTCGGTTTCATTGTATGTCGCACAATGTACCTTTTGCGACGTATCCCCAGAGTGAGGTAGGGTCTGATCTATTTCACTATTAGCTCATCAGTGTGCGAAATTTTTTTGAAAATTTTTATGGTGATTGTAATCAGGGGCTAATTCCCCCCGGTTTGGCTAGGCCAGTCTTTTTCGCCTTTCCATAGATACCCCGAAAGACTCAATCTCTACCCTACCGGCTCAAAGTGTCTAAAATGTCCGCGGAAAATATTTTGCTGATTTTAATGGCTGGTGGCCTCATCTTCGCCGGCTATGGATATAAACGTCGCTCCTGGGCGATTTTACGCGTTCTTCTTGAGGAAAAGTGTATCCAAACTGGCACTGGTTTGGGCTAAAATTTCATCATTAATGCCGGCAACGCGCATATTGTCGGCTCGTTCATTTGGTGTTTCCAGCATTTGCCTTAAATGGTCAACAATTTGTTCGGCTTCGGCAAAAGAATAAACATATCGGTGAGCCTTTCGTTCGATTGCGGACCTGGCTGCTTCAATTACATAGTAACGAATACGGTAAGCGCTGGGCTTAATTAGCGGGTTTTGCTCATTAGCATGGGTAGAAATGATTTGTGACATGGCCACTCGGGTCGGACCGCCGTAAGTTACGGCCTTAGCGATATCTGGTGTCAGCCTTATCGTTTCTCTCGGCATAGGTGGCCTGATTATAACATGAGTAACCTTTTGTGTCGCACAATTTCACGCGTTCTTCTTGAGGAAAAATGACGATAAACTACCGATGGAAACTTAATCTTTGCACTTTTTCAGCCCTAAAAACGCTGTTGTATAAAGCCGGGCTGTTGATTGGGTTTTTAATCCCGATAATTTCCGTCGGTCTTTCTAAGGCGCCAGCTAATGTTTTTAACCTTTGCACTAAAAAATTAAATGGAGATAAATCTAGACGTTGAGCGGTGGTGTTTATTAGCTCAAGACCATTTTTAGCACCTTGGAGGTTGGAAATTGATAAAACTTGACCGTCACCTTCTTGATGGAGATTGAAACCGATCCTGGCGGCGTACTGTCCATGGTTGAACAGACGTATTTGATATAAAGACTCGGGACATCCGGTTACACCCAAGTAATTAATACCTTCGGTAATCTTATCGGTTTTTGTTAACTGCAGCGATACATCTTCAGGTAAGGCTAGACTGCTTTCAGTAAAGGCGTGATTAATGCTGCTGTTGGCTGCCAGATTTTGGATGGCGCGACAAAGATGCCTTAAATTTGGTTCTGATGTCCACCGGGAATATTTATTGCGAAAACTTCTACCCCTTTTAGACAGATAGACAGCCAATAACGCATTCTCAAAATGTCGGGGTCTGAATGATTCTTTTGCCTTGGTTTCTAGATATGATTGAATGATTGACCATCTCTCATCCCGGTCATTGAGAATAAAGCCAAATAGATAGATTGAGGCATTGATTAGGGGTTCTCCTTTACGAATACCTGCCAGGGGTAAACTGTTTACGGTTATACCTTCCTGTCGAAAAAGGACAATCGTAGGATTTTGTTCTCTAGTCGCCATTGGTTTTAGTATTATACAGGAGTGTATCAATTTTACGTCGCACAATATTGACATTGTTTTCCCCGGTTGCTATGCTTGAAGCAGGTTTGTCAGCCAATTATCCACACAATCTACCTATAGTATTAAAAGAAAAAGAGGGCAAAAGGATTGTAATATCAACCTATCCCCTACTTATCCACATCCTGGCAATTAACCAAAATGACTGCTAACAATCAAGAACAAACAAAATCCGAAAAAGAATTGAGGCGAAACCTTGCCGATTTTTTGGAGTACTTGGAAATTGAGCGCAATTGTTCCAGTCTGACCAGGAGAAATTATCGCCATTATCTTAACCGCTTCGTTGTTTTTGCCAGAGAGTTTTATCCTAAGCTTAAATTGGCCGATTTGACTTTGGAAAAAGTGACAAAATACCGGGTGTTTTTAGCCCGGTTTACCTCAAGAGGTAAGCTTTTGGGCCGGGCGACCCAAGCCTACCATGTGATTGCCTTACGCTCCTTCTTAAAATTCTTAATTAAGCACGACATTGCCAGCTTAAGTCCGGAAAAAATCGAGCTGCCTAAAAGCGACAGCCGTTCGTTAAAGTTTTTAAATACCCAACAAGTGGAGCGGCTTTTAAACCAGCCGGGAATCTCCACTCTAACCCAACTAAGGGACAAAGCTATTTTAGAGGTATTGTTTTCAACCGGGTTACGGGTGTCGGAGTTAACGCGGCTTAATCATGAGGAAATTGATCTGGAGCGGCGTGAGTTCGGGGTAATCGGCAAGGGCGGACGGCAGCGGGTGGTATTTTTGTCAAAACGGGCGGCTGAATGGCTGAAGCGGTATCTTTCAAAGCGTGAGGACGACTACAAACCCCTGTTTATCCACTTTAAAGGTCGGGTCAATGTGGCTGACCGGGGTGAAAAGATGCGCTTAACCTCCCGCTCGGTCCAGCGGATTGTCGAAAAGTATGTCAGGCAGGCCAAACTGCCGGTCAAAATCACCCCCCACGGCTTAAGACACTCTTATGCCACTGATTTATTGATTGACGGAGCTGATATCCGTTCAGTCCAGGAAATGCTGGGGCATAAAAACATC
>DATEUG010000009.1:0-3950 GCA_035283225.1 Patescibacteria group bacterium
GAGAGTCGCTTTGCCGATAGCAAAAGGGTCAGATTCTTTAGTCACCGGCTCCTGCTCGTATTTAGTTAACCGGATATACACCGGCCCTTTAAGCTTAACAGAGGCTAAAGTGGCTTTTTTAGCTTCAACTGCGTCAGCCGGAGTCAGCACGGTTAAATTCGGTAAGGCTCTAACCATTGAAATATCTTCCAGCGCCTGGTGGGTGGCCCCGTCCGGACCGATACCCAAACCGGCGTGGTGAGCGGCCACAATTACATGCAGTTTTTGGTAGCAAACCGACACCCGCAGTTGATCCCAGTTTCTGCCCGGGGAAAAGACGGCGTAAGAACAAACAAAAGGGATTTTGCCTGATAAAGCTAGTCCTGCGGCAATGCCCATCATGTTTTGCTCGGCCACCCCGACCTGGAAAAAACGAGCCGGGTATTTTTTGGCAAAAGCTTCCGCCCGGGTGGATTCGGTTAAATCTGCCGAAAGAGCGACTACATTAGGATTAACTTCCCCTAAGGCTAAAAGCCCTTCGCCAAAGCCATCCCGTAAACTACTCATTTAAACCCCTCCCCTTAAAGGCGTTTAATTGCTTTAAGGCTTCAGCCGCTTGCTCTTGGTTTGGCGGTTTGCCGTGCCAGGCCGGGTCGTTTTCCATAAAAGAGACCCCGAAACCGGGAATGGTGTGGCAGATAATTGCGGTCGGCCGCTCATAAATTGCCTTGGCCCGGTGGCAGGCGTCGATCACTTCTTCAATGTTATGGCCGTCAACATCTAGAACCATCCAGTTGAAGGCTTCGTATTTTTGCTTTAAAGGCTCAATCGGCATCACCTCTTCGGTAAAACCCTCAATCTGGATGTTGTTTCGGTCAATTAAAGTGGTCAGATTGTAAAGCCTTTCCTTGCCGGCAAACATGATTGCTTCCCAAGTCTGGCCTTCGTTATGCTCAGCGTCACTCATAGCGCAGTAAATTTCGCTCCTGGACTGATCTAATCGGGCCGCTAAAGCCATCCCCACAGCCTGGGAAATGCCCTGGCCTAATGGGCCAGAGGACACTTCCACTCCGGGCAGGTCAACGCTTGAAGAGTGTCCTTGCAAGCGGCTGTTAATTTTCCTTAAGGTGGTTAACTCCGACCGGTCAAAGTAGCCGGCATGAGCTAAGGTGGCATACAAAACCGGGCAGATGTGGCCGTTGGATAGCACCAACCGATCCCGCTCGGGCCAATCCGGTTTTTTGGGATCGTAGTTTAAAACGGAAAAGTATAAAGCGGTAAAAACATCAGCCATCCCCAATGGCCCGGCGGTGTGGCCCGAACCGGCTTCAAGCAGCATTGAGATAATGTCTTTTCTGATTTCGTTAGCGATTGTTTCTAATTCCCGGATCGTGTGAGTCTTTTGGGCCAGCATATATTTATTCTACATGATGGTAAAATAAGGGCAACGCCGCCTTAGCTCAGCTGGTAGAGCAACGGTATCGTAAACCGTAGGTCTTCGGTTCAATTCCGAAAGGCGGCTCAAAATTCAGTCAAATCTTCTTCTATTTGCTGATATTGACACCAAGGGCAAGATAAACTTTTTGAGGGCAGCGGGCCAGTCAAGAGCTTGTTTACTTCACCTATAAAATTCATAAATCCATCGCTATCAACTGGAATTTCTAAAAATCTTGGTGGAAAGTCTAGAATGGCCCGTCCATTTTCAAACTTTACCGTATCCGGATACATGACAATCAACCCCATTTGATTAACCATCAATGGTTCACCGGTTTGCGGATTTTCCAAAGCAAATTTATAAGCGTAAAGTTGCGTTTTATAGAGTTCAATTTTTTCTTCCTTTGGCTCACTCAATTTAAAATCAATCAGCAAATGAGTTCCGTCCGGCTTTTGCACCAGAATATCGTATTTGCCGCTTAAAAAAACTTCAGTATCAGGCACTACTTGTGAACGGACAAAGCCTTCCTGTTTAATTACCACTCCTTCAGGCAAATCAGCGGACAAAGTTCTTAAATCATTACCCACCAGCGCTCCTTGAAGCCTGGAATTGATAGCAGTAAAAATTCCCGGAAAAGGCATTTTCGGCCTGGCAAATCCCATCCGTATTTTCCGGTAGTAACAATGCTTGCATTCCTGGTAAAGATAAGCAAAGTCAGACGGTGAAAGTTTATACGCCTTCATTGCTTTCAATTTAGCACAAAATATGCCGCCAGAAATAAGGTATAATAACCCCCATGAGAGATTTTAGAAGCAACAGTCGAGGCGGAGGCGGAGGTAGAGGCGGCGGTTATGGCGGCCAAAGGTTTGGCGGCGGGGGCGGCGGTAGATTTGGTGGCGGTAGAGGCTTTGGCGGCGGTGATCGGCAGATGTTTCCGGCAATTTGCAGTAACTGCGGCCGTGAATGTGAAGTTCCTTTTAGACCAACTGGTGAAAAACCGGTTTTTTGCAATGATTGTTTCAGAAAAGACAGCGGCGACTCCAGACCGCGTGGTGGTGGCCGATTTGACCGGGAGGACCGAACGCCGCAAAGACCAGGGCCCGATTACCAGGCCCAATTTGACGCTTTAAACCAAAAGTTGGATACGATAATGTCGCTTTTGTCAGAAAAAAAGCCAAAAGCTCCCCTAAGCGAGGCCAAAGCCAAGAAAAAGGGTGATAAAATTAGTTAATGACAAGACACGGTTCACGGCTGGAGCGAAAACGGGAGAAGGAAAGTTTACGGCAGGCATTTAAGTATTTGTTTCTGGTTTTTGTGCTGCTGTTTTTATTGATCCGCTTTGGTTTGCCGGCACTAATAAGGATGGCGGCATTTTTGGGAGACTTAAGATCGACTAACCAACCCATTGAACAATCTGACACTTTAGCCCCGCCCACTCCGCGCTTAAATTCGTTGCCTTCTGCCACTAACAGCGCCGAACTGGCGATTGCCGGCACCAGTGAAGCCGGTTCGTCTGTCCAATTGTTTTTACGGGGTATTTCAGCTGAAGAAACCATTACCGATACAGACGGCCAGTTCCAGTTTTCAAACATTCATTTAAGGGAAGGCGACAACGATGTTTTTGCCCAGGCTAAAGATCAGGCGGGAAACACCAGCCAGGCCTCGGCCAGCCAAACTGTCAACCTGGATACAGAAGTACCGCTGCTGACGATCGACAGTCCTAAAAATGGCGACCGCTTTTTTGACAAAGACTCCCCGATTACCATCTCCGGCAAAAGTGAAGACGGGGTAAATTTGACCATCAACGGCCGCTTTGTCCTGGTCAGAAGCGACGGCAGCTTTTCCCTGCAGTTATCTTTAAACGGCGGGGATAATAAGATTGAAGCTTTGGCTCGCGACCGGGCCGGCAATGAAACTAAGGTCAGCTTAACCGTTAACTACACGCCCTAATCCACTCCCTTCACCGGTAAAATCAAATCCCGCCAGGCAGTCTGTGAGCCAAGGTAATTATCAGCGACTGGCTGTCGGTAGTAAACTCAACCATTCTGCCTTCCGGGTTTTTTCTTAAAAGCTCGTTTAAATCGAGATTCCCCGGAGGAAACTGGTCATTTTTGACCGGTTGAACACTGCCGTTTTTAGCAATCACCCTTAAGTCTTCAGCCCGGGTAAGATTAAAGATAGCCGCAGCCGGCTGATTATTGTCTGCCGTGTCAACACCGAAAACCAAAGCCGCAACCGAGGTGATATCTTTTTTTATCACGATTGCCTTGATAAAGTCGTATTGTGCTGGCACCCTTACGTTAGGCACTAAAATTTCCAGATTATTCTGCCCAAGAGGAATTTCCCGGAAAATCAATTCTCCTTGCTGTACCGAAAACTCCACCGGTAAGCCGTAAATTACCACCCTTTTGTTTAAAGGAAACTCCAACGGCCTACCCTGTTCAATCATTTGCGCCTGACGGGAAGTGGATTCCTTCATTGCTGATATATTACAGGCCTATAGAGCGGCTGTCAACCAGAGCCAAATCATAACTTC
>DATEUG010000010.1:0-7108 GCA_035283225.1 Patescibacteria group bacterium
CTAAATTCAACCACGCTGCTCTGTTTATCTTTGTGAGCCATGACTTTTTGAGGATCCAGGCCTGTTGCTTTAAAAATACCGCCCTTAGAGTCTGATACCGCCACAATTTTGTAGCCGGCCTTATGGGCAAACTGGGCAAAATAGTAAGCAGCGTTGCCAAATCCCTGAATAGCAACTGTCGTTTTGCGTCGATTAATTTTTTTAACCTTTGCTAACTGCTCTAAAACATAAAAAGCACCCAAGCCGGTCGCTTCCGTCCGGCCTTCACTGCCACCCAAGGCCAAAGGCTTCCCCGTAATTAGGCCCGGCTCGTGTTTGCCGGTAATTTTTTCGTATTCATCCAGCATCCAGGCCATAATTTGTCCGTCAGTGTTAACGTCCGGTGCCGGCACGTCTTTCCAGGCACCAAAAGCTTGATAAAAAGCCCGCATGTAAGCTCGGCTTAGTCTTTCCAGTTCACCTTTAGACAGCTTTTTCGGGTCAACCACAATACCACCCTTGGCGCCGCCGTAAGGAATGCCGACTACCGAACATTTAATGGTCATCCAGGTCGACAGTGCTTTTACCTCGTCCTCCGTCACTTGCTGGTGGTAGCGGATACCGCCTTTATGGGGGCCGACAGCGTCATTGTGTTGGGAGCGAAAAGCTTTGAAAGCTTTGATTTTACCAGAATCCATTTTCACCTTAAGAGTGGCCTTAAGAAACTTCTTGGGGGCCTTTAGGGCTGCCAATGTTTTACGCTCAATATCTAAATACTTGGCGACATCGTCAATCTGCCTTTGAGCGTTTTTAAAAGGGTTGTCCATTTGCATATTTTACTACAAGTGGGTCGCCAGCGTCCAAATTATTAAGCGTAATTTCATTGGTGGCAGGACTAATAACAATATAAGTCTCAGCAATAAGACGAGTTAATTGTGGATAGTGTTGAAATTTTGCCCAATCATAAAGGTTTGTTATCATCACGTCGGGATTGTCTCTTTTACCTTGAAACCCCGGCGGCATCTTGATTGCCATCCTTGTAAGTGGATTTTGATCGTGAGGAGTCCAAGTCAAGATAGATCGATCTCTATTGTTTGGGGCTTGTAAAATCACCTCCAGGTGATCATTCTCACCTCTGTATCGGAAAGAAATTAGTGCGTCTTTACCGGCAAATTTCCTTTCTAAATACTGGTCTTCCACTTCTTGATAGGTTACCTTTTGGGTTCCAAATTTACCGATGGGAATCGTTCGAGAGTCTTTTTTCTGGTGTTCACCAGAAAGCAATGGCGCTCCATTAACAATAAAACGACTAAGTGAAAAGTTGCCTTCTGGTTGGACCAACACTTGTGCCGGAGGCGGTAAATCGGGTTTGCGGCCATTTCTTTGAAACAAATTGTTTATTCGACCCAATACTTCTTTAAGCATAAAGTTGTTTTTGGGGCAGATTCGATTTTTTTACCACGCCGATACGTGTCCAGTCAAGAATTTCTCGGCGTCCATGGCGGCCATGCAGCCCATGCCGGCGGCTAGCACTGCTTGGCGGTAGTGAAAATCAACGACATCACCGGCGGCAAAGACACCGGGAACGGAGGTTTGGGTCGGGTAACCATTAAGCCACTGGTCGGCAGGCTTCTTTTGAACTATTTCCGGATAAAGCATTAATGTTTTTAGGTAGTTATTTTCGTTTAACTCTAGTTGGCCTTTAAAAAGATCGGTGGCTGGCCGATGGCCTATGGCCAAAAACACGCCATCGGTGGCTACCACATCCTCTTTTCCGGTTTTATTGTTCACAATTTTTAGCTTTTCCACTTTTTGCTCGCCGATTACTTCTTTAAGCTCGACGTTAAACATAATTTTTATCTTTGGATTTTCAGTTAGCCGCCGAATCATTATTTTTGAGGCTTTCAATTGGTCTTTTCTCACCAGTAAGGTGACGCTGTCAGCATATTTTGACAAAGTTAGGCTGTCTTCAGCCGCCGCATCACCGCCGCCGACTACATAGGTCGCTTTTTGCTTGAAAAAAGCAGCATCGCAAACCGCGCAGGTGGATACGCCCCGGCCCATTAGTTTCTTTTCTCCGGGCACACCAAGCATTAAACTTTCGGCCCCGGTGGTAATGATGATCGCCTCGGCTTGATATTCAGTCTCTTGCTGCCAAACCTTAAATGGTCTGGCAGAAAAATCTACCGATGAGATATTTTTATCAACAATTTCGGTTTCAAACCGGGCCGCCTGCTGTCTCATTTCCTTCATTAAATCCGGCCCCATTATTCCCTTCTCTACTCCCGGCCAGTTTTCCACCATGGTCGTATTCATTAATTGGCCGCCGTGGCTTTCGCCGGCAAACATCAATGGTTTTAACTCGGCTCTGCCGGCATAAATCCCGGCCGTGTAACCCGCCGGCCCGGAGCCAATGATGATTAACTGCCGCTTATCCATTCAATACTTTTTCAATCAGCCTGACGTAGCCGTCCTTGCCCCCAAAGCCGCTCATCCGCTCCACTTCTTGGCCATTTTTAAAGGCAATGATTGTCGGGATACTCATTACCCCGAACTTTTGCGCCACTGCTTGGTTGGCATCGGTATCCAGTTTAAGAATTGACAGCTTGTCCTTGTATTCCTCGGACAATTCTTCCAACACCGGCTCGGCTAACTTGCAGGGCTGGCACCAGTCAGCATGAAAATCCACCAGCACCGGTTTATCGCTTTTTACTTTTTGATCAAAATCTTTTTCAGTCACTTGTGATGTTGCCATATAACTATCTTAGCAAACTTGTAAAGCCCTACTCAATCTCCATTTCCGAAACCAGCCAGTCGTAGTACTTTTTACCGACGTGGGCGACCGGCATGGCGATGATGCAGGGCGTATCGTAAGTATGAATTTTAATCACTTCTTTTTCTAAAGCCTGATATTTCTTCTCCAAAGTTTTGGCAATTAATACCACCTCTTTGCTCTCGTCCAGCTTATTGGCTTTGGGCGGCCACCAAAAAATTGGCTTCATGTCCGGAAAAATATTAATACAACCACAGAGTCGTTTTTCTAACAAGTGTCTGCCGATTTGATTGGCTTGCTTAACGCTGTCACAGGTAATGTAAACCATTAGTAAGTCGGACATGATTTATTCTACCAAAGTAGTTTCAAGTTGTTTGTAGTATTCATGTACCAGAGGTCGGAAAACATAAAAAATCGCCGCCACTCTTTCTACTGCCGCAAAAACCTCATCGTTACTGGCTGGACACGACCCATATTCCGTCGACAAACCAGTTCTTTTTCTATTATGAGCATCCCAAACGTGCGTATATCTGATTGTCACAGGACTTGAACCCTCGCCTACTTTTTCGTGAAGATAAGTTAAGGTCATTGCTGCAGGGTCATCAACTTCCGGCAATTGTCCATTGGTTCGAGGTTTATATTTTTTCATAAAGAAAAAGACAATTTCCGGAATTTCAAAGAAAAAATTTGTGAAATAGCTGTGTTCCGGTAAGTGTTTGGTGTAAATGCTTTCGACTCCTCCCAATTCTGTCCCACCAAGCGCATGGCGGATTAAATCGTCTCTGTCCGCCCAAGTATCATTCATGATTTTTTGGCGCTGATTTCTTAAGCGTAAAATTACCGCTTGAGTATAGCCCTTCAGTGATTCAGTAAATAAGCTTTTTCCAGTCAAAATTTCATCCTTGGTCCCCGGCTCATACAAAGCGCTGTTTTTTTTCGGCGGAATTTTGATCCGATCAACACCCGACCACGGGTTTACGGGAGAATGATAGTCAAAAATTAAGGCTGCGGTAGTGTCGCATTGCCGATGCCACTCTCCCCGGCTCAACAAATTAACTGCCGGAAGAACCTGCTGCCATACCCGAAGCTGCGCCACAAAATCACCGCTTGCCTCCCCCATTGCTGCCAATTTAGCGGCTCCGTGTCCATGTCCATTTTCCGTTGACATTCGCCTATTATAACCTATAATACAACGACTATGGCAATCGAGGAGCGGTCGCCTGCAATCGCCTGGTTTGACGCCGGCGAAAACTATTTTCGCAACAAAATTACCGGTAAAAGTCCGGACATCACCGGGCTTAATTTACCTGCCGTGGACCGTTTAGACCAAATGTTTATTATGGCCCGCCTGCATCCAGAAATGGTGGAAAAAAGAGCCGGCCAAGTTGACGTGGCCCTAACCAGTTTTAACTGGCATCATGATCACGGAGATTTGGGAAAAACACATATTAACTCTATAAAATTAAGCCAGATCTTGGGAAAAGCCAAAAAACTCCCCCTGATTAAAGATTGCACTCTTAGTTCCAATAGTGCTGAATTTTTTCAACTGTTTCATTCTGGAGTCAAAAGCGGTACTTACACTTTCATTGACACAATTAAAGAATCAGATCAACTAATGGATCATTTAGTCACCACCAGTTTAATTGACGGTTATGGCTTGATGATGGCAAAAAATATGAGACAAACCAATCAGGCAGAGGTTGCCGATCTGGTTGCTAACGCCATTTGCGAAGAAGCTAAACCTGGCCCCCTTCAAACAATGATCTTCGAACTTAACTGGTATGACCAAAAATGGGGTTTTGATAAAAATTTTGTCAAAAAGCTCACTCAATCGTTGTCCCAACGTAGTTAGATTCGCCGCTTAAAATCTTTTCCAGGTTAACAAAGTTTTTGCCGTTGCAAACGATCACTTTCAAGCCTATTTGCTTAGCCATTTTGGAAGCAATCGGATCAAAGGGGGTGTTCATCCCCGGCTTCCAGTCTTTGCCGACGATTTTAATCAGCTCGTCCCAACTTAATTTAGTTAAAGGCTTGGCTTGCGGATTTGTTTTCGGATCCGAGTCATAAACCATATCAACATTAGACAGGTTAATGACCGTGTCAATCTCGTAATCATGGGCGATTAAGACTGAATCGTAGTCCGTTGACCAGCCCGGCTGCCAACCAGCACAAATTACCACCGGTTGGTCTATTTTTTTATCCACCAAGTCGTAATGCTTCAAGATTTTCTCGTAGGCAATATCCCGAAACAAGGTTCTGAATAAATGGGCGTTTAAGCGGGTGGCGTGCACCCCCAACCAATCCAAGTCTTCGTCAGTCAGTTTGCCGCCTACCGCTTGAGCAGCCGCATCCCGATACTGTCTGGCGGTGTAACCGCCGCCGGTGACTATAAAAAATCGCCTTTTTAAGGCGACCTGTTTTCTGATAAAGGCTTCAAAAGCTTTAAGATAATCAATGTCAATTTTGCCGCTTGAGTAAGGGGCAAACACCGAACCGCCGACCGATAACACAAAGGTGTTTAACTGCTTTTTCTCCATTGACCGGGTGTAGATCATAACCTGCGCAATTTTATAACCGCCACCGTCATTAAAGCAAGTGAAATCGCCTGAGCCACGTTAACTCCGTAAACCTGCCAAGGGTTTATTTTTAAAAACTCGAGGAAAAATCGGCCAAAACTATAAAGCCCCAGATAGGAAATAAATAATACACCCGTACCAATCTTTACCTTTCTATTGATTGCCACGAAGTATAAAATTCCAAACACCATCACATTCCAGATCATTTCATAGAGAAACAAAGGGTGGTAGCGATCAAAACTGAAAAGTTCTATAAAACGATTTTCCGGTTTAATGTAAATTCCCCACGGTAACTTGGTCGGCAAGCCGTAAAGTTCCTGGTTAAAATAATTCCCCAGTCGGCCAATCGCCTGCCCCAATGGTGCGCCGACCGCAATCAAATCGATAAGCCGGATAAAAATCTTTTTATCCTTCGTTGCTAACCAGGCACCGATCAAACCGCCGGCAATACCGCCAAAAATACCCATGCCACCTTCCCAAAGATAGATAATTTTGCCCGGATTTAGCCAGTAGTAGCCCCAAAGATCAATGACGTGATATAGCCTGGCGCCCACTAAGCCAAAGGCTACAATATATAACAAAGTATCCCAAACTATAAACTTCTGTAGCAATTTATCGGTCTTTTTAAGCCTTTGACGCAGCCTTTCTGCCACCAATCCTGCCGCCAATATCCCCAACCCGATCATTAGGCCGTACAAATGAAAAGTTATTGGTCCGAGAGTTAGCATTACTTGCGCTTTAAAAACTGGCTTGGAGATATAACCGTAATCCCCAGCATCTTTTTAATCTTTTTAACCTGAAAATCCTTAAGGTTGTCGGTTATCAAAAACCCGGAATTACTTTTAAGGCAAGCGGCCAAAATGGGCGCGTCCTTACTGTCACAATATTTTTTAACCTGACTGACTGTTTTTAAATCAGGATCCTTGACAACGGTCAAGGGAAATATGGTAAAAACATTTCTCACCTCATCTAAAACTGAGGGCAATTTTAACTTAATGTTTTCGGCTACTTCTGCCAATACCAACTCACTAATTACCAGGCGTTTTTTATCCCTTAAGGCGTCAATCAACCGCTGAATCGTTTTTGAACCCCAAAAATAAGAAAACCAGACGTTGCTGTCCACAAAGACGCGGTCAGATTTCCCCATACTTCTCTTTAACCAGTCTCTTTCTTACTCTCTCGCCGGATTCGAGCAGTTCTTTCTCACTGATTTTTGCTTTTCTAAATGCCTTAGCGATAGCCCTTACATTTTCAATCTCCATTTCCCTAACTGGCTTCATTTCTGCTTTTTTGCCTTCGACTTTTAGGGCGAGTTTGTCGCCTACATTAAGACCGAATTTCTCCAACACTTTAGCCGGAATAGTTACCTGTCTACGGTCACGGATGTCTAAAATATAATTCATATCTGTTTTTATTCTGATATCAGAAATACGATATCAGAAAATATTCGATTTGTCAACTAGATTAGCAATAGTACAAACCACAAAAACAGCCCCGAAAGTATATATAAATACCATTGCAATTCTTTGTCAGAAATAGGCCGCTGTATCTGCCAAAACAATTGCTTTTTTAAGGCTTCTTTATCCTTCATATAAAGCTGCCACTGGTCAATCAAAATATGCAGTCCCAAGGCCATAATCATGGTTTTACCAAACCAGCCGGCGGTTGAAGTCAAAGTAAAAATCGTCAACACCACCCAGGCAAACTGAAACAGCACTGATCTTGTCGTTAATTTGTCAAACTCCCCTATCCTTAAAGCCACCATCTCGGCGGCTTTTTT
>DATEUG010000011.1:0-54743 GCA_035283225.1 Patescibacteria group bacterium
CAGCTGCGGGGTAGATCCGGCCGCCAGGGCGACCCCGGCTCATCCAGATTTTATGTCTCCTTAGAGGACGACATTATGCGGATTTTCGGCGGCGACCAGATCTCAAAACTAATGACCACCTTGAAAATGCCCGAGGACGTGCCTTTGGAACACCCAATGGTAAGTAAAGCGATCGAGCAAGCCCAGGTAAAAGTGGAAAGTTTTCACTTTGATTCCCGAAAACACCTGGTTGAGTACGACGACGTGATGAATAAACAAAGAGAAATTATTTACAAAAAGCGGCTGCAAGTATTTGAAGCCAATCTCCCGGAAAAAATTGAAGCGGTTCTTAAATCCCAAACTGAAAGCTTGATTAGTGCTCATGTTAATCCGGACACCGGGGCGATTAACCACGAAGCCTTGGTTAATGAATTAAACCTGGTTATCCCCTTTGACCCGGCGTCTCAAAAACGGGTTAAAACCAGGCTGGAAAAAATTAATTCCCAAACAGAGCTGAATGAAACCGTCTGGCAAATTATTGATCAGACTTTCAAGCAACGGCAAAAACAAGTCGGTGATAACCTCATGCTTCAAGTGGAGAAATTTGTCATGCTTAACACCATTGATAACTTATGGATTAATCACCTGGACGCGATGGATGACTTGCGAGACGGCATAGGACTTAGAGGCTATGCCCAGCGCGATCCGCTGGTGGAGTATAAAGCCGAGGCTTTTGATGGTTTTGAAAAATTGATTAACAGCATTGACTATGAAGTCGCCCGCCGACTGTTCCGGGTGCAAATCGCCCAGCCTGCTCCGGCTCCAGTGCCAGCTCAACCCTTCGACTCCGCTCAGGGCAAGCCCACCATCACTGAAGAAGTTAAACCAGAAGCGCCTAAGCTGGAAAAGCCAATCTCCACTAAACCGGTTTCTGACTTTGCCGCTGCTTTTGCCAAGGTCGGGGCTAACCGTCCTTCAAGGCCAGCCCCAGGCCAAGTCCACAAAAAAATCGGCCGCAACGATCCCTGCTGGTGCGGCTCAGGCAAAAAATGGAAGAAGTGCCATTATCCTGACCCAGGATACTAAAATGAACGGCAGTTTAGCCTTATTCTTGGCCGCTACACTTTACGGTTTTATTGGCGTCTTTTCCAGAATTATCAGCTTTAATATTCCTTTATTTTTTCAAGCCTGGTCGAGAAATGTTTTGGCGGTTTTATTAATTTTTGGATTAGTCAAAATTTTTGGTGGTTGGAAAAAACTTAAACCCGGCGACTTTAAGTGGTTTGCCTTAAGAGGTTTAGGCGGCTTTATCAGTTTCCTTGCCTTTTACATCAGTTTTATTTATTTGGATTTTAGTACCACCTATTTTATTTCTTACGCCGCCGCCACAATTGCCGGTTATTTATTGGGTTATCTTTTCTTTAAAGAAAAACTTAATCAAGTAAAATTAATCTCTCTGGGCTTGTCAATAATTGGTTTGTTTTTAATTTTTAGAGTTAATCTAAATCTTGATAAATCCATTTATTTAGTTCTTTCCGCTGTTGGTGGTATCACTTTGTCTATCTGGACCGTTTTTTCGAAAAAAATTTCCGGTATTTACTCTAATCTTCAAATGAACTTAATTGATTCTATTTTCGCCTTGGCTTTTCCCTTGAGTTTGTCATTAATATTAAGAGAACAATGGTCGTGGCCAACTCTAAGTTGGTTATGGGGCGCAAATTTATTATTTGCCTGTTTATTTATCGCCGTCGGCTTTTTGATTGTTTACGGCTTTAAAAAGGTTGAGGCCCAAAAAGGAAGTTTAATTTTATTGTTTGACATTGTTGTCGGGATTTTACTGGGCTTAATTTTGTTTAAAGAAAATGTCAGTTTACCGGCATTAATGGGCGGAGCGCTGATTGTCGCCGCCATGATTTTTCCGAATATCAACTTAAAAGAACTAAGCAAGAATGAATAAAATTACTAAAAAACACGCCTATTACAATAATCAATTCTTTGCTAAATGGGCAGGCCTTTACGATTATGAAAAATATTTTTTCTCTCCTCTGCGACGAAAAGCGGCCAAATTTCTTGGTTTAAAACCTCCCAAAAGAATCCTGGATGTTGCAACCGGTACCGGCGCCCAAGCTTATGAATTAGCGAAACTTGGTCATGAAGTTATCGGAGTAGACTTATCACCAGAAATGCTCAAAGAGGCGCAAAAGAAACTCAATAAAAATCTTAACTTAAAATTTAGACAGGCCGACGCTACTCACTTACCTTTTAGAAATAATTCTTTTGATGCCGCCTCAATCTCTCTGGGTTTACATGACATGCCCCATGAAATTGATTTAATGGTGTTAAAAGAAATAAAGCGGGTGGTGAAAAAAGGCGGCCAAATATTAATAGTCGATTACAATGAAACGAAAAAACATCTCATTGCTAAATTATTGTTTCCCGCTATCAATCTGTATGAAACCGTAAATTGGAAACCATTTATTAAGAAAGGCTTAGAAAGCTTACTCAAGGAAGTAAATCTAAACGTAGAAAGAGAAACCAATTGGCTGGGCGCAATTCAAATAGTTTTAGTTAGGCTTTAAATTTGTCCGGAAATTTCTCGCGTAAAGTAACGGAATTTCTATCTCTCTCTGAAATAATCATTTTCTCTTTTGGTGTGGGCCAATCAATCTTTAAATCGGGATCAAACAAGGAAATTGCCTGATCGCCGCTCAAATCGCGGTCTTTGTACAATTTGTCGACAAAGTAAAGATAATCCACCGGGGCTTTAACCGTACAAACAGAGTTAGCAATCCCCTGGGTAATAAACCAAGCTCCTTTAAGTCCCCCGTCATCCGGGCCCATCATGGTAGTTACTACTTTTGAAAAAGTGGGTGAATCGGGACGAACATCAACTAAGGCTGAAAAAGCCACTCCGGCAGTGACCACCACCAACTTATTCCAGCCTTCAGCGTGCAGACCGCGGACCACATTTTCCGTTGAGCGGGAATGATTAATCTGGGCCACTTTAAAAGGAGTACCAATGATGTCTTCAATTTTGTAAGTGTGTCCTAATTCAGCAAAAAAACCGCGCTCGTCCGGGAAAAAATTAGGGGCAAGGTAAAACAAACCGTCAATTACCGTCTTAAAAACGCCGTCTTTAATTTCCAATTCTGGCTTGGGTTCGTATAGATTTGGGCTCACCATAAAGGGATTATAGACTATCGATTAACCAAAAGCACCGCGTTGGGAAGGTTTCTGCCCGGCCCGGCTTTGTAGCCGCCGGAATACAAAGCGGTCGAGCCGCCATCGTCAAGATTTAAAGCATGAGTTAAGCCTAAAGCTTTTAAGGCGTAAGCGGCTTCAGCCACAGTGGCGTTGTGAACCACACCAATATAAACCGTTGAGCCGTTAACCCCGACAAAGCTTCTGCCGCCTTTACTGCCTTGCTTGGGATCATCGCCGCCGGTAAAAGTAATGCTGCCGCCGGAGAGTAACAAGGGATAATTAGCAATAACTGCATCCACACCTGTGTCCCGGCCCCACTCTAAAGATTGACCGACAAAGCGGGCTGAGTTGCCGGAGAAAATCACCGCCGGGACAGTCGAGTAAACGTTGTTGTCGGAATTAAAATAAACTTTGTTTTTATTCATAAGCAGGGTGTCAAAAGAGTTGGTTTTGCCGACACAAGACGGGTATGACGCCGGGCAAAAGTAAGAGCCGTTAACCCCGGCAAAAGCGCCGCTCCTACCGACATAATCAGCCAGTGACAACACCGGGCAGTTGTCACGGCAATCACCGTCTGAAGCCGTATCAATAATCACTTTGGCCGAGTTTAAATCGGCCGCCACCAGGCTGACGGTGTAGGGACCGATTGCAGTAGATACCACCTGGCGGCTGTAACCGGCTCCCGGCGGCGTGTTTGACTGGGGTAAGTTAGCTGTATCCGGCACGGCTAATGACCCGGCTTTTGGTTTTAAATCAGCCAGGGAGGCATTGAATAATTTGATCTCGGCCGAAGCCGAAGCATAATTAACATCAGCCAAATAGCTTAAAATTTTGGCTAGGTTAGGTGCCAGTTTTTTGGTGTCAATGCCGCTGTCAGTTAAATCAAGGTAAGTTTCATAAGCTTTAACCGTTGCATCGAAAGTGGTTTTAACCGCAGAAATCGACGCTTCTAGAGACTGATTAATCAAATACTCGTCGCGGGATTTAAAAACATCAAGTTCGGCCGAAGTTTCAACCAGCCGTTTATTGGTCTTAGCGACTTTTTTATCGGCGACAAGTTTAACAAAAACGGCTCCGGCAACGCTTAAGCCGATGAGTACTACTGCCGCTGCTATCGGGGCGATTTTTTTAAAGTTATTAGGCAGAAACTTCATGAGGTTACTATATAATAGACGGATAATGTCAAGCAATCTAAAAGCACTTTTGGCCATCGTTGGGGCGGCCGTCGTCGGTGGCGGTATCCCGGTTTTTTCCAAAATAGGAATTGCCCAAATTCCACCCTTTACCTTTGCCTTTCTAAGATTTCTTATAGCCGGACTTATATTATTTCCCCTGGTAAAAAATCAGTTACCACAAAAGTTAAAAATTTGGCGTCAACTAATTCTAATTTCTTTACCTGCCACAATTAATATCAGTTTATTCGTACTGGGCATTAGACTGACCAGTGCGACTGCTGCCCAATTAATCTATGTGATTGTTCCCATCATTACCGCTATCGTTGCTTTCTGGCTGATCAAGGAGAGCTTGGGGGTAAAAAAACTGCTCGGGATTATTTTAGGTTTAGCCGGAGTACTGGTAGTAATCTTAGAGCCACTGGGAAATGTAACCTTACTAGGCAATCTGCTAGTGTTGGCTGCTGCCAGCGCTTATGCCTTCTATCCCGTTTTCAGCAAAAAAATGCTGGTTAAACATTCTCCCTTGTTATTAACTTTTATTTTTGCCCTAACTACCGCTGCCGTTAATTTACTCCTGGCGGGGACCGAACTCTGGCGTTATCCTAACTGGTGGCAAACGATTGATTTGATGGCAATAATGTCTGTTTTCTATGTTGGGATTTTTGGCGGAGCTATTTTTTATCTACTTTCTCAAATCGCGACTAAACATAGTTCGGCTACGGGCGGAACAATGCTTTTATACCTCCAACCTATTGCCGCCTATTTTTGGGCCAGCAATTTTTTAGGAGAAGGTTTGAGTTTAAAACTAATCCTCGGGGGAGGCTTGGCAGTTTTAGGGGCTTATCTGGTATCGCTTCACTAGGGTTTGACCGTTTTCTAAAGCCACCCGAAGTTCGAAAATCATGTCAGTAAGGTTGGTGGCCGCAATACAGTCATTATTCGAGCAGGTGCCGAAAACCAGTTCTTTTTGGGTGTTGCCTAAAGCCGGCTCATGAGAACCATTAATTCCCTGGGCTACACCGTTAGTTGAATAAGTCAGCTGGTACTCAATTTTAGCCGCATGCTGCATCCCGCCTAAGAGCAAAAGCAAAGCCTGATGATCGCTTCTTAACTTTAACTTGTTCCAAAAACTGCCAACGGGAATCGGGTTACGACGCACCAGCTTTTTCCTGGCTGAAGCCGAAACCGCCACCAGACCCAACATTAAGGTAAAAATTAATGCTCCCCAAACCAGCCGCCTCATGGTTTCATGATATACTTTTAGACAAGCCTATGTCAAAGAAACTACGCCTGATAATTGCGGTTATTTTGGTAGTTTTGCTGGCCGCTGGTTTGTTTTGGTATTTCAAAACTCAAAACCCTAATTCCGGCTTGGTCCAAAAAGAAATCAGCATCCAGGAAGCAGGAATTGGCAGCAGTAATTATTTAACTCACGATAACTTTGCCGGGTTTAGCTTTCAGTACCCGGATAACATGACTTTGAAAGAAACTGAACTGGAGAATCCGGCTGTTTATGCATCAGTTGAACTGGATGCTGCCAGCGGCGAAACAATCAGTTTAAGAATTTATGACGACCGGTTTGCCGATACGGATGAGTGGCTGAATGTTTTTGAGGCCAATAACGTCATTGTCGATATGTCAAACGTGCTTTGGGCAGACATCCCCGCTAAAAGTTTTGCCACCGGTACCCCCCAAAAGTTATACACAGTCGCGATCGATGAAGGGGTGGTTTATCGGCTGGAGTCGCCAATCTCCAGCAGTTTTTTAAGAGAAGCCCACGAGCATTTAATCAGCTCATTTCAATTTACCCAAGAATCTACTATCGGAAACCAAACTCAGACCGCCCCAGAAGAGTCAGAAGATGCCTATATCACTTTAATTGAAGAAATTATCCAGTAATGGCTAATCTTTTTCTACACTTTCCTCTTTGGTGGTACGCTACTGGCTTAAAGTGGTGGCAGCGCTTTTTTAAAAACCTGCTGGTGTTTTTAAACTCTCAACTGGCAGTAACTTTGATGGCCACAATGATGCTCACCCCTTTGTGGCAGGACACCAGCCTTTTAGGACGGATTTTAAGCTTTGTTTTTCGATCAGTAAGGGTAATTATCGGCACAGTGGTAATGACGGTTACGGTACTAGCAATGGGATTTTGGCTGTTAATTTGGTTACTGGCTCCACCGCTGCTGATGGCAATTTTAAAGTGGCCCGGAGCAGTATTTTTAGCTTTAATCTGGACAATTGATATTTTCCGGCAATGGCAAAAGCAAATGCAAAAATACTCAGGTAAAAAATTAATCAAGTTGGTTAAAAAATCTTCAGGTCGAGTGGCTGATTTTAAACTTAAATTATTAAAATTACCGGCAATCACTGATCTTTTAAATCGGATTGAATTGTCGCCGACAGCACTAACCCAACTGGCCGAACCAATCACTTGGCCACAGTGGCAAAAACTGTCCCAGGCACAGGCAAGCGAGTGGCGGGATAAATATATCGAAGCCAAACACTTTTTAGCCTCCTGGCTGAAACTTACCGGCTTTAAGATTGAAGTTTTAAAAGAAGCGGTTGACTGGCTGAAAAGTCAAAAACAGTGGAGTCGGGTACCGTTTTTGTGGGATGCCGACTACCAAGACCGACCGATAGGCGGGATCAACCGGGATTTAACCGGCATCCCCACTCCAACATTAGATAAATTTTCCACCGACTTAACCAAATTGGCCAGCCGCCGACAGCTGCCGGAAATGTTTGGCAAAGAAACTGTGTTAAACCAATTAAGTCAAATCTTGTCTCAGGATCAGCAGAATAATGCTTTAGTGATCGGCCCGCCGGGCAGCGGTAAAAGTACACTCATTAAAAGCTTGGCCCAGGAAATTGTCAGGGGGGTAGGTTTCCAAAAATTAAGATTTAAGCGCTTAGTCAGTTTAGATGTGGCTCAGCTGGCAGCCGGAGCTGACAGCGCTGCCTTAAACGAACGAGTTACCAAAATGATTGCCGAGATTAAAGCGGCCGGCAACATCATCTTGTTCGTCGATGAAGTTCATAACCTGGCGTCAATTAACCAAGATAAACCAGAAACCGCTGACGTAATGATTGCTTTGGAACCAGCGCTGTCTGAAGGCTTATTCCAATTCATCGGCGCCACTTCCACCGGCCAATATAAAAAACTGATTGAGCCAAATGAAGCTTTCTCCCGCTTATTTACCGTGGTCGAACTTAACCAAGCTTCAGCTGCCCAAACTCTGGATTTATTAACTTATTTAGCCTATTTAAAGGAACAAAGGTTAAAGCTAAGCTTCTCTCTGCCGGCGCTACATCGGATCGTTGAGGCCGCCCATCTATACTCTCATGACCGGGTTTTACCGGACGCGGCCGTCCAGCTTTTGGATGAAGTGACTGCTGCTGCCCAAACTAAGCAGCAAAAATTAATTACCACCGCCGGCGTTGATAAATTAATTGAACAAAAAACCAAAATCCCGGTCGGAAAAGTCGACTTTAAGGAAAAAACCAAACTATTAAATCTGGAGGCAAGCCTTCATCGGCAAGTGATCGGCCAGGATCGGGCAATTAAAGCTATTGCCGACGCGGTCAGGCGCTTGCGGACACAATTAAAACCAGTTGGCAAACCGATTGCCAGCTTCTTGTTTGCCGGTCCCACCGGGGTGGGCAAAACCGAAACGGCCAAAGCTTTGGCTAACCAGTTTTTTGGCTCAAGCAGCCTAATGATCAGAATCGACATGAGCGAGTACCAGCAGGCCGACAGCATCAACCGCCTAATCGGCCCGCCCCCGGGCAGTAAAGATTATTTATCAGGCGGACAGTTAACCGAAGCCGTCCGGCACCAACCCTACGCAGTGGTGTTATTGGACGAAATTGAAAAAGCTGACCCTAAAATTCTTAACCTTTTCCTGCAGGTTTTTGATGAAGCCAGATTAACCGACAACCAAGGCAAGCTGGTTGATTTTAACCACACGATTATTATTGCCACTACCAACGTCCCTCCTGACAAAATTGAAACCCACTTCCCGCCGGAGTGGTTAAACCGTTTTAGTGAAATTATTGTTTTTTCAGCCTTAAACCTTAACCAAACCGAACAGGTGGTCAAACTAAAGCTGGAACAACTAGCTCAAACCTTAAAAACCCAGGAAATCTTAGTAAAATTTGAACCCCAACTGATTAAATCTTTGGCTAAAGTTGGTTTTTCGACTAAGTGGGGCGGCCGGCAAATTGACCGGGTCATTGCTGAAAAAGTAGTCAACGATATCAGTCAAAAAATTCTTAAAGGCGAAATTGCCGCAGGCCTTGCGTTTACCTATGGATCTTAAAACAAGACTTAGCGATTTAATCAAGGCGGTCGATTTGCCAAAAAAGCAGGCGCGAATTAGCGAGATTGAACAAATTTCTGCCTCGCCAGATTTTTGGAAAGACCAATCCTCGGCTCAAACCTTAATGAAAGAGTTAGCCGACCTGGTGGCTGAAGTTGACGAAATTAAAAGCTTAACCACCGCCGATCAGGCTACGCTGGAAAGAGAATTGCCTCGTTTAGAACTTAAAAAATATTTATCCGGGCCTTATGATGCGGCCAACGCCTTAGTGGCAATCCACTCAGGTCAAGGCGGCACCGAGGCGATGGACTGGGCGGCAATGCTCAAACGGATGTATTTACGCTATGCTGAAAAAAAAGGCTGGAAAGTGCAAGTTTTAGAAGAAAGCCAGGGAGAAGAAGCCGGGATTAAAAGCGTCACCCTGGCAATTTCAGGCCGGTACGCTTACGGTTATTTAAGGCATGAAAAAGGCACCCACCGGCTGGTGCGCCAATCCCCTTTTAATGCCGACAATTTGCGCCAAACCTCGTTTGCCCTGGTGGAGGTGATGCCGGAAATTGAAGCCGAAACCGATGTGGTCATTAAACCGGATGACTTGAAAATTGAGTTTTACCGCTCGTCCGGTTCGGGGGGTCAAAATGTCAACAAAGTGTCAACCGCTGTCCGGTTAAAACACCTTCCCACCGGCCTCGTGGTGGAATCGCAAACCCAGCGTTTCCAGGAGCAAAACCGAAAACTGGCACTAAAAATCTTAAAGGGAAAACTGTGGCAAATTGAAGAAGAAAAAAGATTACAGCAACTAAAACAAATTAAGGGTGAGCATAAAGCCGCCTCATGGGGCAACCAAATCCGCTCCTATGTTTTACACCCATATAAGCAAGTTAAAGACTTAAGAACCGCGTTTGTCAGCCAGCAGCCAACCGCGGTGTTGGGCGGCGAACTTGACGGCTTTATTGAAGCCGAGTTAAAGTTATAGTTATGACTGCTGACGTTAAACCGTTAAATTTGTCTACCGATTCGGCTTCGGCCGCGCCGGCCTCTTCGGTCAATGAAATAAAGAAAGGCAAATTCGATTTGAAAAAGTTTAAACCAGCTATGCCTTGGGCGCTTTTAATCCTTATAGGTGTAGCTACAGGTTTCAGCTTAAGCCGCTTCAGCCCTGGTGCGGGAATGCCCAAGAAATTAAAATCGGTCGAAGAGGGCATTACTGTCGGCAGCACTTATGGTGTGGCTGAAGAACAGTCGTTTACCGACTCGGCTGAAGGCAGTTTAACTGCCGGAGGCATCGACGGCGAAGGTTCACATCACTTGGTTCGCCCCGGAGGCGATTCACAGAATGTTTACTTAACTTCGTCTATTATTGACTTGGATCAATTTGTCGGCCACTCTGTCAAAATCTGGGGCGAGACTTTTCAAGCCCAACAAGCCGGCTGGCTGATGGATGTCGGGCGGCTTCAAGTTTTAGAATGATAGTATTCAAGAAGGTAAACAAACAATTTCCAGACGGTACCATGGCGCTGGAGGCACTTTCCTTTCAGATTGATGACGGGGAGTTTGTCTTTATTATCGGACCGTCCGGGGCAGGCAAAACCACGATTATGAAGCTGCTGCGGCGGCAATTTCTGCCCAGTTCTGGCACAGTGGTCGTGGGCGATAAAAACATAACCGAGTTAACCAAAGAAGAGATTCCCCATTTAAGGCGGGAAGTAACCATGTGCTTCCAGGATTTTAAGTTATTGTCTGACAGAACGGTGGGCGAAAACGTCGGTTTGAGCCTGGAAATTACCGATTTACCCGCCGCCGAGATTGAGACCAAAGTCGCCGACAGCTTAGCCAAAGTCGGTTTAAAGGGTAAGGAGAATTTTTTCCCCATGCAGTTATCCGGCGGCGAACTCCAGCGGGTCGGCATTGCCAGGGCGATTGTCGGCAAGCCAAAAATTATTTTGGCCGACGAACCTACCGGCAACTTAGACCCTGATTCCGGCTTTGATATTTTAAAGGTTTTTAAAGAAATTAATTTATCCGGGACGACGGTAATCGTCGCTACCCACAACGCCGAATTAGTCGATCGGCTAAAAGAAAGAGTTATTGCTTTGGACCGCGGCAAAATCGTTTCCGACGAGAAAAAAGGCAAATACCATCTTAAAAAATGACTTTTATTCATAAAACCTGGATCCAGCTTAGACGCAGTCCCTTCCAGGGACTGGCGGCGGTAATGACCACCACTTTAACCTTGCTGGTGATTGCCATTTTTGCTTTAATTTCCCTGGGTTCAATTCAAATCCTGCAGTACTTTGAATCCGCTCCCCAAGTAATTGCCTTTTTTACCCCGGGCGAAGACTTAACTGACACCCAAATAAGTAACATCCGGGCGCAACTGGCCGCTACCGGCAAGTTGAATCAATTTAGGTATGTTTCCACCCGTGAAGCCGAGGCAATTTACAAAGAAAAAAATAAGGATAACCCGCTTTTACTGGAACTGGTTGACTACAAAATTCTGCCTGCCTCGATTGAAATCTCGGCCAATCAATTAAATGACTTGGCCGGCTTAAAGGCAATTTTGCAAACCCAGGAGGGAGTAGAAGATGTCGTCTTTTATGAAGATATTATCCAGAGCTTGCAAAACTGGATCAGTAGTGTCGAGAAATTGGGAGCGATTGCCATTGCCTACTTAACCTTAGAGTCGATTTTGGTCATTTTGGTAATTATCGGTTTGCAAATTTCAAGCCGGCGCGAAGAAATCGAGATCTTAAAATTACTGGGCGCCACCAACTGGTTTATCAAAAAACCATTTATAGTTAACGGCCTGATGTATGGTTTAGTCGGCAGTTTTCTTGCCTGGAGTGTCAGCTATATTTTACTTTTATACGCCACGCCCTTTTTAGCCAATTGGCTGGGTGATATTCCCCTGCTGCCGGTGCCATTTTGGGTGATGCTCTCATTGCTTGGCGGTGAACTTTTACTGGGTGGCTTAATCGGCACCATCGGGGGACTCACCGCCTCAAATCGCTTCTTAAAAGAAGTTGACTAAAATGGTTAAAAGATTGCTCGCGTTTGCCATTTTCGGCCTAATCCTCGTGCCTTTTGCTTTGGCCGCCGTCGCCGACGACTGCGCCTCCAAAGACATGGCTGAAAGAATTGCCTGCTACGAAGCTAAACTCAATGAAAACAAGGGCCAACAGCAAACGCTTTCCAGTGCCATTTCCTACCTTGATTCAAAAATTGCTTTAACTCTAACGCAAATTGAAAAAACAGAAATAGACATTGCTTCTTTAGAAGAGGAAGTCGCCACTTTGGTCGTCAAAATTAACCGCCTCGACATTAACTTAACTGACATTTCGAAATTGCTGGTTTCCCGCGTCGGCGAATCTTACAAACGGACCCTATTCAACCCCGGCTGGCAACTCCTTTCTGCCGGCGGCTTAACTGAATATCTGGAGCAAAGCACTTACTTAGCTTCCGCCCAGCAAAATGACCGGAAACTGTTACTGGAGCTGCAAAATGCTAAAGATACCAGCGAGGCCCAAAAAGCCTTGAAAGAGCAAAAACAGTTAGAGCTTGAAAATTTACAAAAACAATTAGCCAGTCAAAACAGTTCGCTGTTACAGCAAAAAGGGGCTAAGGCTGATTTACTTCGTCAAACCAAAAACGACGAAAAAACTTACCAGCAATTACTGGCCACTGCTCAGGCTGAGTATCAGGCAATTCAGGCGATTATTGCCAATAAAGGCAAGGAAACCGAAGCCGGGCATGTTAATGCCGGCGATAAAATCGCCAGCATGATTCAGGGAGCTTCCTGCAATTCTTCCGGTACTCACGTTCATTTCATTGTCAGCGAAAACACCGTTTCTAAAAATCCGTTTGATTATTTATCCGGGGGCATTGACTGGGTGGATAACTCCGGCGGCGACCAGTTTAACCCGCATGGCAGTTGGTCCTGGCCGATTAACCCCAGGGTCCGCTTTAACCAAGGCTATGGTGTCACCTGGTTTGTATCGACTTATCACTGGTATCCGTTTCATAACGGCATAGACTTAAGCAGCGACTCCGGCAGTACGGTTAAGGCGGTAAAACCAGGCACTTTATATAAAGGCAGTTACGTCGGCTTTAATGGCTGTACCCTGCCCTATGTCCGGGTCGATCATGATGAAAACAGTTTAGACACCCTTTATCTCCACGTCATTTACTAGTAAACTTGTCTTTGGTGTCTGCCCGACAGCTAGGGAAATATTTGGTTTTAGGCGCCTTTGCTGGCGCATTTTTTTTATTGCCCCCTCCCGCTCACGCTCAAGTGGCCATTAATGAAATTCTGGCTAACCCTGTTAATGAAGACGACGAGTTTATTGAACTTTATAATACCGGCGACCAGGCCGTCGACATCACCGGTTATAAAGTCAGCGATTTGGTCAAAACTTACACTCTGCCGGAAGCCACCATCAGCGCCAAATCATTTTTTCTGCTGACAAAATTGATCACCAATTTACAGCTGAATAATTCCGGTGAAGAGAAAGTCACTTTAAAAAATGCCGCTGACGCCATCATTGACAGTTTCTCCTACGACGGTACGAATGAAGGCACTTCTTTCTCCCGCTACCCTGACGGCGGCGGCGGCTGGAACAGTGCTACCGTAATTACCCAAAACGCCCCTAATCAAGCGCCGCCCAGTCCGACGCCAACACCGTCACCGACACCCACGCCCTCTCCCACTCCCTCGACTTCGCTCGGGACTAGTAGCCCAATTCCCACCCCTTCGACTAGCGCTCAGGGCTCTAGTCCGACGCCAACACCTAAAGCTTCTCCTAAAACCTCTCCTTCCTCCTCACCAATAGCAACCCCTTCTGCCGTTTCCGAAGTACTAGGAGCCAACAGTTCCAGTCAATCAGCCGCCGGCTTAGGCGTTTGGCCGGCTTGGATATTAATCGGCTTGGGAGGAACCTTAATAGCTGTCAGCGGCGGATTTATTGCGTATAATCAGTTTTATGCCGCTAAACCGAAAATTTAAGCTCTGGCTGCCGGTATTAGTCTGGGCCGGAATAATTTTTACCTTTTCCAGTCTGTCAATCAACCAACCGGCACCGTTTAACTGGCTGGATTTTATCGTCAAAAAAACCGCCCATGTCACTGAGTACGCCATTTTCTACTTTCTTGTCTGGCGGGGCTGGTCAAATGCCGGCAGGTTTACCGACAAATCCATTTTGTGGAAGAGTTTACTGGTGACGCTAATTTACGCTCTGTCTGACGAATGGCACCAAACGATTATTCCCGGCCGGGAGGGAACATTAAGAGACATCGGTTTTGATACAATCGGCATGTTACTGGCGTTAAACCAAATCAAAAAAAATCTATGAAAGTTTTAGTTACCGGAGGCTCAGGCTATATTGGCGCGGTCACGCTCAAGGCATTGGCCGCCGCCGGCTTTGAGCCTATAAATTTTGATTTAAAACAAGGCAATGATATTCGCAACAAACAGCAAGTGTTAGCTATCCTTAAAGATAGTCAAATCGGGGCAGTGATGCATTTTGCCGCTTTCATCTCCATGGGCGAATCAATGATTAACCCTTTTAAATACTTTGACAATAATGTCCATGGCTCGCTTGAGCTTTTACAAGCCATGGTTGAAGCAAAAGTTAATAAACTGATTTTCTCTTCTTCCGCCGGCGTTTACGGCCATCCTGTCAGTGTGCCGATTAAAGAAACTGATCCGACCAACCCCACCAATCCATACGGCCAAAGCAAATTAATGGTGGAGCAAATGCTTAACTGGTATGACAAAATTCATCAATTAAAATCTATCGCCATCCGCTACTTTAACGCTGCCGGAGCTGATAAAGATTTGGGGGAAACCCACCAGCCGGAAAGCCATCTGATTCCCAATGTGATTGCTGCTGCCGCAGCCAAAAAACAGTTTAAACTTTTTGGTGACGACTATCCCACGCCTGACGGCAGCTGCGTCCGCGACTATATCCACGTTTCAGACCTGGCCGAAGCTCACCTCTTAACCTTAAAAGCTTTAATTGACGGTCATAAAAGTGATGTTTATAACGCTGGTACCGGTAAAGGCTATTCCAACAAAGAAGTGATCAGTATGGTGGAAAAAATCTCGGGTAAAAAAATTGACGTTAAAGTTGAACCGCGCCGGCCGGGCGACACCAAAGAATTAGTCGCCGATTCCAGTAAACTCCAAAAAGAATTTAATTGGCAGCCGAAAAAATCTGACCTTAAAACTATCGTTGAGTCTGCCTACGCCTATCACACCTCTAAGGTGTGATTTATTTGACAAAAATAGGCCAGTCTATTAAACTCAAAATTGAGGTAGCGTGAATGGGACTTGATCCCGACCAGGTTACGCGAGGTCGCAAAAGCCTGAGACACTTTATCTCAAAACGATTACAGACAGGAAATTTTTTTTCCTGTCTTTTTTCTTGCTTGAAAGAATCACCTTAATTCGCTTTCCTTCCATTTCTGCAACCAATGAGTAAAAATGCAAACCATGCTCATAACGATATTCTTGATAAGTGGTTGCCTTTTTAATTAATTTTTTAGCCAATGGCAATGCCTTAAACCGACGAATTTTCTCTACTTTTGTCCTAAATCTTGAACCAACTAAATGATGCCAACCAACTCTTGTAACTAAAATTTCTTGGTTAAACGCCGGACAAAATGTCTTTTCTTTTCGCCACTGATGATAATAACTTTTTGCCCAATTTTTAACTTTGATATACTTACTTTTTCTGTTAACTTTTCCCATCAGCTACCCTTTAATATCATAGAATGATGCCAATTAAATTGCTACAATCATAACCGTGAATAAAGTCTTTGGTTTTGAAGACACAATTAACTGGTACGAGCGCAATGCCAAAAAATACGCTAAAGCGATTGCCCGTACCACCTATCCGGAGATTAAGTTTGTTGAGGGTAATTTTTTAAACCTGCCTTTTGCCGATCAATCATTTGACGGGATTTGGGCTCACGCTTCACTTTTACACCTGGAAACCGTTAAAGCAGTAGAAAAAAAGCATTGGCTGAATTCAACCGTGTTTTAAAACCCCAGGGAGTTATCCATGTGGCAGTCAAGAAACAGCCTGGCGATAAAAAAACTGAGCTTGAAAAACTACTAATAGAGGCAGGGTTTACCATTGAAGACATTACTGATACTTACGTTGACCGAGGCGGTCGCAGTGAAGTAACCTGGGTCGTGGCTTTGGCACGAAAAAAGTAAAACGTGTTAAACTCATCACATGGGCAAAAATATTAAACTTAAAGACAAAAAATTGCCAACTTTTCCCATGAGCCAAAAGATGGAAAAAAGGGCTCTTCAAGCCTTGAAAGACTATCGTGAGGGGAAAGTAAAAAAATTTAAATCCGTTGATGCGCTGATGAGCTCAATATGAATTTATTTACCCTATCACACACCGGGTGTGTGATTTAATATGGGTTTGTTTACCACACTAATCTACCAGCCGTTTTTTAATTTATTAGTTGGGATTTACTGGCTTTTGGGCGTGGTGGCGCCCCAATTTCAGGACATGGGCAACGCGGTGATTATTTTTACGATCATTTTTAGGGTTTTATGGATACCGGTTTCTCTCTCCGCCAGCCGCTCGGCCAAAGAACGCCACGACATTTCGGAAAAAATTAAAAAGATAGAAAGAGACTTTGCCAGAGAGCCAATGAAGGAACAGGCGGCAATGAGGGAACTTTTAAGGAGTAATCGACGCACGGTAGTTATTTCTACCTTAAATTTATTCCTTTCCGGTCTGACCATGATGATGCTTTACCGGATTTTCACCACTGGTTTAGAAGGCGCCGATTTTAAGCTAATTTACCCCTGGATGCCGCCACATCCGGCTCAGTTTAATTTAACTTTCTTGGGTCACTTTGATTTGACTCACCCCAACTGGACTTTAAACTTAATCAATTCCGGCGTTATTTTTGCAGCTGAGTTAATGGGCAGCTGGTTATCACCTTTCCCCACCGGCCGGAAAGAATTAATGACTTTAATTGTTATGCCTCTCGGAGCCTTTACTTTCTTCGCCTTTATGCCGGCCGGGAAAAAACTGTTTGTCATTACCACTTTATTATTTTCTATTGGTATAATGACGGTACAGATAATCAAAATGCTACTCTACGAATCAAGAAGCAGATTAAAAAAACTTGCCTACGGTTTGATCTTGGACAAACCGGAAAAGGCCATTGAGGAGAAATAAATGGATTTTGATAAATTAGTAGTTTCGTTTTTAGTCGATGAAGTCGTCGGCGGCTTTTTTATTAACGTGCCGCCGGGACATGTCGCCTGCATTCACGACTTGGGCCGCGGAGTCTTATCGCGGGTAAAAAAACCCGGTTTACACCTCAAAATCCCCTTCTGGCAAAGAGCCAAACTGTTTAACGCCCAAATTTTAGAGTACCTGATTCGCCATGATTTTGACTTAACTCATCATGAAGCCATGGGTGATGAAGCCATCGTTTCTAAAACGAGCGACGGTAAAACCATCCAGGTTGAGGGTTCGATCTTACTTAAAATCGATAAAACCCGGGCCAACGAACTCTGGGAAAATATCGGCGACAATTTTATTTCAAAAATTGTCAGACCGGTATCCCGAAGCCGGGTTCGAACCGTTTTATCAGAGGTAAGTTTAGCCCAGTTAACCGGCTACCGAATGCAAGTGGAAGAAAAAATTAAACATGAGCTGAATAAGGTTTATAACCCTTTAGGAATAATTTGCGACGGCTTTTTATTAAGCGAAGTCAAAGACTTGGGCAGTTTGAAAACAAGCAGAGACGACAAGGTGATCTTAGCGGACAAAGGCTAGTTTCAAGACTTCGTCTAAGTGGGAAACAAACTTAAAGTTGATATCTTTTTTGACCCGGGCGGGCACATCACGCATGTCTTTGAAGTTGTTTTTGGGGACAATTACCGTTTTAATGCCGGCCCTATGAGCGGCAATTACTTTTTCCTTTAAGCCCCCAATTTCCAAAACCCGGCCCCGTAAGGTTATCTCGCCGGTCATAGCCACATCTTTTTTCACCTTTTTTCCGGTTAGCGCCGAAATCACCGCGGTCGCCATGGTGATGCCGGCCGAGGGACCGTCTTTAGGCACCGCCCCTTCGGGGACGTGGACATGAAGGTCAATTGACTGATAAAAATCGCGCTTTAACTTTAACCCCTGCCAGCGGGACCGGGCATAAGAAATTGCCGCCTGGGCTGACTCTTTCATCACCTCACCTAGTTGGCCGGTCAAAATGATTCTGCCTTTGCCGGGAATGACGGCCGCTTCAATGAATAAAACATCGCCGCCGGACTGAGTCCAGGCCAAACCGGTGGCCATGCCGGCTTCGTCGCGTTTTTCTTTTAGAGGCGGCAAGAATTTTTCCGCTCCCAAGTAATCATCAAGCTTTTGGGGTGTAACCGTAAACTTACCCTTTTTGCCGGCGGCAATCGCTTTAGCTAGTTTACGCATCACTTTGCTGATTTCCCGCTCTAAACTTCGGACTCCTGCCTCTCTGGTGTAAGCATCAATAATCTTTCTGATTGTGTTTAAAGGCAGGCTGACTTTTTTGCCAGACAAGCCATTGGCTTCTACTGTCTTAGAAATCAAATACTTCTTGGCGATTATCTCTTTTTCGTCAGCGGTGTAGCCGGCAAACCTAATGATCTCCAAGCGGTCTCTTAAAGCCGGCGGGATGGTATCCAAAACGTTGGCGGTGGTGACAAACATCACTTTGGATAAATCAAAGGGGACTTCTAAATAGTGATCAGAAAATTCATGGTTTTGTTCTGGGTCTAGGGCCTCCAGTAATGCCGCCGATGGGTCGCCGCGGAAATCAATCCCGATTTTATCGATTTCATCCAGCATAAACACCGGGTTATTTGTTCCGGCAGTGTTAATCCCCTGAATGATGCGTCCGGGCATGGCCCCGACATAAGTCCGCCTATGCCCCCTAATCTCGGCTTCATCCCTAATCCCGCCCAGAGAAATTTTGACAAATTTTCGCTTTAAGGCCCGGGCGATTGACCGGCCGATTGAAGTCTTACCTACCCCCGGCGGGCCGACAAAACATAAAATCGTCGGGCCGGAGCGTGAAGCTTTATTTTTAAGCTTACTTTTTAACTGCATCACCGCCAAATACTCCAAAATTCTTTCCTTCACTTCTTTTAAGCCGTAGTGGTCCGCTTCTAAAATATTTTCGGCTGATTTAATGGTGATGTCGTTAGCACTAGCTACCGACCAAGGCAAATCGCACAGCCACTCTAAGTAGGTCCGGATATAACCTGATTCGGGATTAAAGTTAGTCATCGCTTCCAGGCGGTTTAATTCTTTCAAGGCTTTGGCTTCGACATCTTCAGGCATGGCTGCCTTGGTAATTTTTTCTTTCAATTCTTTAATGTCTTTGTTTTCATCTTCTTCACCCAATTCTTTTTGAATGGTCTTTAAGCGTTCTCTGAGCACCGTTTCCCGCATCGATTTATCAAATTTCTTCTGGGTTTTAGCAGCAATATTTTTCTCAATCTCCAAAATCTTTAATTCGGAAGAGAGGTAGTCAGAAACCGATTCCAGGCGTTTTTTGACATCCAAAACTTCTAAAAGATCCTGCTTTTGAGGCGTGGTAACATCCAAGTTAGTCGCCACTTGGTCGGCCAGTTCCGATGAAGAAACTCCGCCCATCACCCGCATAAACATCATAAAGTCGACCGACTTGCCGATATTGACCGCTTTTTTAAAGCTGTGTAAAACGTGTTTTTCCAGAGCCGACATTTCATCCGACTCTTCGATAGTTTCGGCTAACTCCTCAACTTTAGCCACCAAAAATGGCTCTTTGGCTTCAAGTGAGCGAATCTTTACCCGGCTCATCCCCCGCACCAAAGCATTAATCTCGCCGTCGGTTTTCAGAATCCGCTCAATGGTACAAAGCGTCCCCACGGTATAAATGTCGTCAAAACCAGGCTCACTAATGCGGGGATTTTTTTGGGTGACAAACACCACCAGGCGGTCAGACCGGAAGGCGGCTTCGATACCGGCGTTTGATTTTGGCCGGCCAAAAGTTAACACCGCTTCAGCGTGAGGAAAAACCACACCTTCGCGTAAAGGTACTAAAGGTAAAGTTCTTAAGGGTTTTGATTTTTGCGTTGGTCCTAAAAGTATGGCCATGTTTTAGCAGTATAAACTAATGAGTGCTAATGTCAATCCCTCGACTTCGCTCGGGACTATAGTTCTTCTTTATCTTTCTCAGGTTGCCGCGCAAAACAATCGGCCTCACCCCGATGATTTCTTCGGTATAAAGCATGTTTTTAGGAATGTCATTTAGAATGTAAATCGGTTTTTTTAAGTAGTAGGCAAAACCCATTTCCATTAAGGTGTTGCCGCCGATGTAATTTTTTACCGCCAGTTTAGTCGGATTGACTACTAGTATCGCGTCAGCCTTTTTGATTGCCTCAAAATGCATAGTGATGGCAGCTGATTTAAACTGGCGTTTATGCCAGCCTAAGCGTTTCAAGTCCCACTCCCCTGATTTAATTTTTTTCGTTCCGATCGGCAACAAGACTTTAAAACCTAAAGCTATCAGTTCCCGTTCAACCTGTAAAATCTGGTAATGGGCATGAAGCGAGGCACAAACAGCAATGGTCATTTTCTCATTTTACTATCAATAATAATTGTGGTTGGCCCATCGTTAGTTAAATCTACCTGCATGTAGTCGCCAAAGTTGCCGGTTTTAACCGTAAGATTGGCCGCCCTAAGGCCAGCGACAAACTGATGGTAATATTTTTCAGCAACAGCCGGCTCGGCCGCCTTGATAAAACTGGGTCGATTGCCGCCGGAGACGTCACCGGCTAAAGTAAATTGAGACACTACCAAAACAGAGCCGCCTGAGGCGGCCAGGTCCAGATTCATTTTCCCCGCTTCGTCAGACATAATTCTTAGTTTTGTAATTTTTTTAACCAGATAGTCAAGGTCGGTGTCATGATCACCGGTAATTACACCCAGTAAGATTAAAAACCCTTTGCCGATTTTGGCGATTTGGTTATCTTTAACCGTTACCCGGGCAGTTGCCACCCGCTGGATTAAAGCAATCATTTAAAGCCTGAAGCTAGTTCTCTTAAAGCCGCTTCCTGATCGGCTGCTTTGACTACGGCTGAGGCCAAAATCACTCCCACTCCTCCCAAACTTAAAGTTTTTTTGACGTTGTCGCCGGTTCGAATACCCGCCCCAACAATTACCGGCACAGGAGATAGATCAATTACCTGTTTAATGTGATCGGCTTCAACGTCAACCATGGCCACTTTTCCGCCGATTAAATCGGGCCGCTCAAAAGCTAAATAATCCGGCTGTAACTCAATTACCTGTTTAACCAAATCAATCGTGTCGGCAATTACTAGTGTTTTTAAACCGTATTGACGGCATTTATTAATTGTGGTGTCAATCGTTCCCAGCGGGACTGTATGTTCGGCGTGATTAATCACTGCCCCAACCGCGCCGACTTGCCTGGCTGAATAAGGCGACAGCCAGCCGGAGTGACGATCCGGATCGATCGGGTCAAGGTGCTGGGCCCAAATAGGCAGTTTAACTGCTTGGACCAATCGGTAAATATCGAAAGCTTGGGCGCAGAGCCAAATAGGAACGCCTGTGTCTTGATTCACCTTTTCGGCAATTCTAGCCAGCTTAATGACCTCGTCGCCACTTGATTCCTTGTAAGTTTTTAAACTCAAAACAATCATTGTTGACTATTATAACTAAAAACTGCTACTATTTTTGTATGAAAAAGGTCCTCCTGGCTGTCAGCTTACTTTTGATTACCAGCCTCCCGGTTTACGCCCAAGACGCCGGCTTAAGACCCTCGCCTTCGCCAAGGGTAAAACCAAGTGCTGCCCTGCAGGTTAGAACAGCCCAAATCACCGATCAAACCAAAGAGGTGGTGATGGAACGAATCAACGCCCAAATGAATAAAGTCAATGAAAAAATGACGGCGATGTGGCAAAGACTGATTGACCGGATGCAGATTTTAGTTGAGAAACTCCAAACCAGAATCAATGAATTAGCCACAGCCGGAAAAGATGTTGCCGCCGCCCAAACTGCCCTTAACGAAGCCAGCGACGCTTTAACCGCTGCTGAAGACGCTGTTGTCGCCCAGGCAGACAAAGAATACGTGATTGAATTTACTGATGAAAACGGTTTAAGGGTCGGAGCGACCACGGCCAAAACCACTTTGAGGACCGACTTGAAAGCGGTCCAGGATTTGATCAAAGAAGCCCGCATCCAGCTTCATGAAGCCTTGCTGGCAGTCAAGGAGGTGGCCGGTGAAGAATAAGTTGGGTTTAACTTTAATCGGCGCTTTAACTTTGGTGCTGGCCGGCTGCAACTTGTTGCCATTAACCCAGGAAAACAAAACCACCGGCGAAACCGATGTCACTATGGAAAAACCGCTTTCTGACGAAACTGATCTTGATACGGTTGAGGAAGAACTCAATGAAACCCAAGTCCAGGATTACACACCCGAGCTAAACACCCTGGATCAGGAAATCAATAAACTTTGATAAAGCCGACCCCTCCTAAATCCCTGTTTTTTATAGTATTGCCTGGTGCCGACCGCTGAAATCACTGACAAATGTTTAAAGCCGGCTTTTTTTGCTAATTCGGCCGCAGTTTTAATTAAGGTTTTTCCCAGGCCCCGGTGCTGAGCTTTAAGGCCGCTGTCTGCCCCCAAATCTAAGGCTTTGCCGTAAACGTGGATTTCCCGAATCAGGGCCGCGCCTTTAAGTTCAGGAATAAAAGCCGGCTTTAACGGCAAACTTAACCTTAAAAAACCGGCAATCTGGTTATCCGGGGTAACAAACTGCAAAAAATTTTCTTTAGCTAAACCTGCCGCATAACTGGTAATCTTTAGTTTCAGTTTGGCCGCGTCAATCGGCTGGCCCCGGACTTCCCGGGCCCGAATCTCTTTCAATTGCTTCCCCTGTCTTCTGATTTCCTTTTCCACAATCTCCCGAAAATTAGTCAATTTGTTGCCGACAACGATATCATCTGAGGAAAAATCGCGAATCACCCGGGTCACCCGGCAATATTCGGTAACCATCGGCAAAGCAGCCACTAAGACTTTTAAAAGCTCACTGTAAGAATATGGTTTCCATAAACCTTTTTTGTAATAATCCATTAATTCGGCTGTCTCAATTAAAGCTGTTGGGTAAACTTTCAGTTCGTCCGGCCTGATGCCTGGATCAGAAAACAACTTAGTAAAGTCTTTAATGTCGCCCTCTGGGTCAGCCCCATAAAGGTTGGCCATCCAGTGGCCCTGGATTTTAAAACCGGCAAGTCTCAATAAGCCAATCGCTTTTTTAGTAGCACGAACCCTATGGCCCCGTTTATTTAAGTTAAGCACCCGGTTATTTAAACTTTGAATTCCTATTTGAATCTTAGTACAGCCTAATTGCCTAAAGCGCACTAACTCTGCTTCGTTCAAAAAATCAGGCCTGGTTTCTAAGGACAAGCCAACACAGCGGCTGACCGCAGTTTCGTTTTTCTTTTGAGCCGGATACAATTCCGGCCAATCGGCTGAGCCGTCAATCTGCGGGGCTTTAACTTTCTTGGTTTTACCGGGTTTAAAATCGTTTAAAGCGTCAAAACAGCGCTTGATAAACCAGATTTTGTAATGTTTTGGATATGACGACCAGGTGCCGCCCAAAACTATCAATTCAATCTTTTCAGTCGAGTGGGCATTAGCGTGGTAAGTCATTAACCGGGTGGTCACTTGGTTGTAAGGGTCAAAATTATTCAAAGCTGCTCTTTGGGCTCCCGGCTCGGCTGATAAATAGCTTTTGGGCATTTTCGGATCATTGGGGCAAAAAATACATTTGCCAGGACAGGGATAGGGTTTGGTCAATAACGTTACCGGCACTACCCCGGACAAAGTGCGCACTGGCTTGGCCTGAAGTTTGGCGGCCGCCCCTTCGCCGTAAAAATGCCTTAAGCCGGCAATTATTTCTGACCGGGTAAACAGCGACCCTTTGGTTTTAGGATGACGCCTCAAAACCTGGTCATAGGTTTGACCGGCTACCAGCTCTTTTAAAAGCGGCTTGAGTTTCTTTTGGTGAGACTTAAGATTAAAATCAAATTTACCCATATGGATTTTGATAAATTAAATCGGGATTTCTATTTAAAAACCCAAGAGTATTTTAACAGGTCGCGCCAGCGTCCATGGCTGGGTTGGAAAAAACTGCTGCCCCATCTGCCCAATCGTGAACTTTTTGTGCTTGATCTTGGCTGCGGCAATGGCCGTTTCGGCGTCTGGCTTTCGACTCACCACTCCATCGCCTATACCGGGGTCGATTCCAACCAATATTTGCTCGATCGCGCCACCGAGGCCCTACCATCCGCCAAATTAATTAAAGCTGATATCTTGCATCCTCTCCTTGTTCGCGGCCGGTTTGATTTAGTGGCCATTTTAGGTGTGATGCATCATTTATCGCCCGCCGCTGCCGCTGGCCTTATTCGCCGGGCCGCCGCCAAGCTTAAACCAGAAGGAATTTTATTTTTAAGCTTCTGGGAATTTAATAAATCCTCCGAAACCAAAATCATCAAAGATTTGGGCAATAATGATTATCTGGTCGATTGGCGCTTGGGCGTCACCGCCGAGCGCTTCTGCCATTTGTACACTGATCCAGAAATCTCTTCCCTACTCGCTGCCGCCAATCTCTCTGTCCTGGCCGACTTTCGCGCCGACACTTCCAACCGCTACCTGCTACTGCAAAAACCAAAGTCCGGCAAAAGCAGCTAAAGCTCCGAGAATTTTTCTGCCTAAATGACTTCTTTCCCGTAAAAAGATTGCGGCCAGGATAACCGTGGAGATTACTGATAAATTACTAATCGGATAAAGTTGCGAGGCGTCGCCTCCGGCCCTATAGGCGGCAAAAATTGTCACTGCTCCAAATAAGTAAAAAAGAGAAAATACAGTCATGCTAAACAAGTTTTTAACTTTTAATAAGAGTTTCATTGTATAAATGGCTTTTGGTTTGATCAATAATACAAACAAGCCAGGAAGGAAAAAGCCAATAACTAAATTTTGCAATACGCCAATTTGGCCAACAATAAAAACCTCGTTAGTAAAAGCCAAACCAAATGCAGTTGAAGAAATCAGAGTATAAAGATGACCTTTATGAAATACTAATTTTTGTTTCTTTTGGCGCCAAGTAACGATAATAACTCCTAAAATAATCAAGATCGTGCCCAAAATTTTATTAAAGGTAATTATTTCATTTAAAAAGATTGCCGAAGCAATAATTGTCCAGAAAGTAGCCGAAGTATGCAAAATAGTATATTCAGAAGCATCTGTAAATTTGAGTGCTTTGAACATAAATAAACTGGCCGCGCCAATTAAGACACCGTTTAGTAGTAGATTTGGTAAAACCGGTAGAATATTTGGCAAGGCAACTCTAAATATTGTCATGTAAATCACAATCATGAAAGTAACTAAGAACTGAAAAACAATCATGTAGGCTGCCGGATCACTCTTGTCGCTTTTCATTAAAATTCTGTGGACAATCGTCGAAATCGAAAAAAACAAGACACTGGCCAAAATCAAAAATAACCAACTCATAAGTTTCCAGTCATATCTATTTATACACTCTCTGACGGTGCTGGATTTTATGAATTATTATTAGCTGTTGTTTAAGATTAATTTCGTAAATAACTCTATAAGGCCAAACTTTAAGAGAAGATAGGCCTTTAAATTCTCCTTTTAAGACTTTCCCTGCCTGAGGATTATTTTTTAGGAAGAAAAGTTTGATGGCAATTTTTTTCTGCTTTGACAGAGGGAGCTTTTTTAACGATTTAATCGAATCTCTCGAATAAACCAGCTTCATTTATTAATCTAAATCTTTAGGATTAATCCCTAACTCTTTGAGCAATTTTTCTTCAGTAATAAATTTACCCCTTTTAACTTCTGACTGGCTTTTACGGATATCTTTCACCAATTTTTCATCAGCCATTATTTCCAGGGTTTCCCGCCAAGACTCCAGCTCGTCCGGGCTGATCAATATCGCCTTAACCTTGCCACGCAGGGTAATAGTAAAGGTTTTTAGTTTAGTGTTAACCTCGTCCAGCATGGTGTAAAAATTATTTCTAGCTTCGCTGGCGGGTAAAACGTTTGAGATAGAGGCCATATATTCGAATAGTACCATTAATGGTACTACCTGTCAATACTCTCGAGATAAATATTAATATTGTCGTAGTGGTCAAAGGCAATTTCCTCGACCGGCGGCAATTTATCTAAATCAAACCATTGCATCTCGGAAGATTCATGGTCAGCTTTACCAGTTTTTTCTGTTGGTTTAGCTAGATAAACAAAAGAAACATTTTGTCTGTCTTCTTTGGGCCTGTCAGGGCTATCAACAATCCGCAGTAGTTTAATTATTTGAATTTCGTAACCAGTTTCTTCTTTGACTTCCCGCATTGCCCCCTGTTCACACGTTTCATCCCGATCAAGAAAACCGCCCGGTAAAGCCCACTTACCCGACTCTAAGAGTTTACCGGTTCTTTTAGCCAGTAAAATTTTATTGCCGTCTAATAACAACACGTCTACTACCACGTGCCTTAAAGAATCCTTGCCGTCATTTTCAAACTGACAGGTAATCATAAAAGTGGAACAGCGTCGGATATATCTTTTTGATCAGGAAATTCTTTGTCTAGGCGCTCCATGTCATTTTTGTCCATCTGCCAGCCTAGTGCGCCCAAGTTTTCCTCCAAGTGTTCTAAATTGGTCGATTTAGCCAAAGTAATAATATTTTCCTGACTGATCAACCAATTGATAGCAATTTGACTGGGAGTTTTTTGGTATTTAGCACACATTTCATCCAGAATCGGATAGTGACCAGGTTGGGTTAATGCCCCTTTTTGCACCGGTCGCCAGGCAATAAACAGCATGTCATTTTGCTGGCAATATTCTACCAAGCCATCCCGCTCGGGCTCGCGATACATTAAGTTGAGATGAAGCTGATTAGCCACAATTTGGTTTTGGGTGGCAGTCACCGCTTCTTTGGTTCTTTTAATAGAAAAATTGCTGATGCCGATATTTTTAATCCGGCCGTCGGCTTTTAACTTGTCCATCGCTGCCATCGTTTCTTTAATCGGCACCTGAAGACTGGGAGCATGCAGTAAGTAAAGATCCAGGTAGTCAATTTGCAGACGCTTTAAACTGTTTTCGCAGGCTACTAATAAATCATCATGCCTCAGATGCTCTTGATGAGCTTTGGAAACGATAAATAGCTTAGATCGATCGTAACCTTTAATGGCTTGAGCCACTAATTCTTCTGCGTGACCGGCAGAATAACTTTCAGCAGTGTCGATGTGAGTAATCCCCGCCTCAATCGCGGCCTTAATCGCTGCAATGTCTGCTTGGTCGTCATTTTGCGGGTCACGTTCGTGTCTGCCACCCATTTGCCAGGTACCAAAACCAAACACGGGCATGGAAAAACCCGATTTTAAAGTTTTGACCGGAATATTCATAAATTAATTATAGCGGCTTTATCGGCAATTTCCCTTACGAGCCGATCAATTTTAATTTTCTTCTCTATTTGATCAATTTTCTCCGGATTGGCTCTGGTAGCCGGCGAACGGGAAATAATTGAACAACAGTCTTTATAGGGGGCAATTGCGGCCTGTTCCAAACCTAAACTTCTGACTAAATCGATAATCTCTTTTTTATCAGTACCGATTAAGGGCCGAAATACGGGCAAATCGGCGGCGGCATCAACGGCCACAATATTGCTTAGCGTCTGTGAAGCCACCTGGCCCAGGCTGTCGCCGACCACTAAGGCTTCATATCCGTGTTTTTTGGCCAAGGCTCCGGTCGCTTTAATCATTAACCGCCTAAAAACGACCAATTCGTGCGGGGCCAAATCTGCTGACAGATCAACTACTTCCATTTGGAAAGGAATATAACTTAATAAAAACAGTTTTTGCGAGTAAGTGAACTCTTTTAAACCATCAACAATATCCTTAATTTTGGTCTTTAATACTTGCTTATGATCACTAAAAACATGGAAATGAGCAAAATCGACTTGCGCTCCTCTTTTGGCTAGTAAGTAGGCGGCAGCAATAGAATCAAAGCCGCCGGATAATAAACACAACACTTTGCCGCTGGTTCCCACCGGCAGGCCGCCGGCGCCGGCTAATTTGGCGCTATAGATAAAGGTGTTGATTTTCCCCAGATCCAAATAAATAGTTTTGTCAGGCTTAGATAAGTCGACCTTAGCTTTGGTAGCTTTAATCACTGCCGCACCCAGTTCCCGATCCGCCTCCTGACTGGTAAATGAAATCGTCTTATCGTTTCTGTGGGCGGCAATGGCAAAGGTGTCTTTATTTTTTATCTGTTTTTTAGCCAAACTCACTACCGCCTTGGTGATCACAGTCAGGTCAGTTTTAACCTCAACTACCGGTGCAAACCAGGCAACTCCAAAGATATGTTCTAATTTTTTTAGACTTTGATTAATTAAACTTTCATCAACCTCGATTAAAATCTGTTTTCTTAACTTGGTTACAGCCCGGTTCGGTAAATTCAATGATCTTTTTAGGTTGGAAATTAGAGAATTTTCAAAAAAGTTTAAGTTTTTGCCCTTTAAGGCAATTTCTGCATAGCGGACTAAAATTTTGGTCATAACCATGTCTTTCTTCCGGTAAAAACTGAAACCTGCCTCATATAGCTGCGGATTCCTGTATAGTTGAAAAGTTCCCAAAACATCTTGCCATCTCTTTTTAATCCGACAAGGCCGTATTTTTTCAACTTTAACGTAGTCTTGGCCCTAGAAGGCAGAGTAACAACCGTTAAATTATGGTCCAAACAATATTGATTTAAAGCGAGTTCCAGCTGAAACCCCTTAACTCGGCCACGAAGCACCGCTTTTAAAATCTTAGTTTTAACAATTCTTTCCCCGGATAAAAGGATGTGTGTCGCCAATAAAGAACTTCTAAATGGGTCATTAATCCTGCCAAAAATTAACATGTCAATCTTTGGCTCCTTGCGGCACCAATCCAAGCCTGCCTGAAAATCTTTAACGGAAATTTTTCTTAAATCCGCATCCAGTAAAAAAACGTAATGAGTTTTGACTTTTTTTAAACCGGCAGCAACTGCTGCTGTTTTCCCTTGATTCTCTTTCAGTTTGATTAAAGTAACCCAAGGATACTTTTTGGCAATCTTTTCTGAGGCTAAATCTTGCGAACCGTCGTCAACACAAACAATATCGGCTTGGCGCTTGAACGTGCTGATTTTGTCTAAAACTCTCAAAACCCTTTCCCCTTCGTTATAGAAAGGAATAAGACAAGTAAACTGTTTTGCCATAAGGCATTCTAACACCGAAGCTATGTTAAAATATGGCTGACAATGCCGGATCATCTAATGGCAGGATGTGACACTCTGAATGTCATCATCTAGGTTCGAATCCTAGTCCGGCAACAAGACTGGACACGAAGCGACCGTAAGCTCTCAATAAGGTATACTTAAACAAAGAAGGGGTGACATAAATAGATGTTCGATCATGTTAAAACTCAAATAAAAATTATTACTATTTTTCTTCTTGTAGCTTTTGGCTTCGGAGCATATATGTTTTATCAAAAACCACCCGCACAAAAGGACGACGTGGTAATGGTAAATAGCGGAGAATCCCGTTATGTTGAGCACTCTAAAACAGCTTTGGCCAAAGCAGCGGGCAACCGCCGAGTCTTGTTTTTCTACGCATCTTGGTGTCCGACTTGTCAACCAACTGATGCAAATCTTAAGGAAAACACCGATAGAATTCCTGAGGACTTAACAGTTATACGGGTAAATTATAACGACCCAGAAACAGACCAGGAAGAAAAAGATTTAGCCAAAAAGTACAACGTTGTCTACCAACACACGTTTGTTCAGATAGATGCAGAGGGTAATATGGTGACTGGGTGGAATGGTGGACAAATAGACGAATTACTCGCCAAAACTAAGTAATCTGTAGATGATATTACTTGGCCAAACGGGCCTAGATCGATACGCTCAACCCGTTCGACTCGCTACGCTCGCTCAGGGCCTTCGGCCACACATAAAGGAATCGTAATAAATATGTATTCTGTCTACATCCTTCGTACATCAGCAAATACCTTATATATTGGACAAACTAATAATCTCGAGAAACGGCTCAATGAGCATAAAAGTAAATCAAGTACTTCTGCAAGATACGTGCGTTATTTCAATTCTGTTGACTTGGTATACCAAGAAAGTTTCGATTCAAGAAGAGAGGCAATGCGCAGGGAGGCACAGCTAAAAAAGTGGTCTAAGGCCAAAAAAGAGGCCTTGGTAAGAAGCAATTTAAATTTGTTAAAAAAGCTGTAGAATATGAACATTAAATGAAAAAACACATCCGACCAACCTGGGACCAGTACTTTATGGAAATAGCCCATGTAGCCAAAAGCCGGTCGACTTGCATTAGAATGAGGGTTGGAGCAGTGCTGGTACGAAACAAGCACTTACTGGCTACCGGCTACAACGAAACTCCAAGTGGGACTAAAAACTGTGTTGACGGCGGTTGTGAACGCTGCACTAAAAGACATAAGGGGATTTATAAAGCTAATGAGCACAAAGACAGGTGTCTCTGCGTCCACGCCGAGCAAAATGTGATTTTACAATCGGCTTATCACGGCGTTTCCACCAAAGGCTCAAGCCTTTACTCGACTATCATGCCCTGTAATTACTGTGCCAAACTGTTGATCAACGCCGGCATTATTGAAGTCGTTATTGACCAGCATCACACCGATAAATTTGGGCTAACCCTTTTTAAAAGAGCTGGGGTGATTGTTCGCCGACTGAAGTAAATATGGGTTTTGCTCCTTCAATCCCCGTGGCTTTTGGGATGTTGTTAGTGAACATGATTGGTTGGGGATCATGGATTAACACACTTAAAAAATGCGGCAATTGGCGATTTGAAGCATATTATTGGGACTTTGCCTGGAGCATTGTTGTCTGGACCGTTTTATTATCAATTCTCCTTGGCGGTTTTGACCTAAATAATTTTTCTCTAATCGGTGGGCTCTGGGCCATACTAGGCGGCTTTTTCTGGGGGCTGGGTAACATCTTGCTTGTTGCCGCCATCGCCCTGACGGGCTTTGCCAACGCCTTTCCTTTAGCGCTCGGCATTGCTTTAATTTTGGGCACGACTCTGGCTTTTATTACCAATCCTACTGCCACCAGTAATCCTGTTTATCTGTTTGCCGGATTGTTTATGGTGCTGCTGGCCGTTATCGCTAATGGAATTGCTTATAAGTTAAAAGAGCGGGGTGGAATTGAAAAAAGAAATTTACAACGAGGCATCATTGTCTCGCTGCTTTGTGGTTTAATTCTTGGACTTTTCCCTTTCCCTTTTAACTACGCCTTTGCCCAAGGCTTAAGCGGATATAGCGGAGCGGTATTTATGACCATAGGAGGCTTTCTAGCCACAGTAGTTTTATTGCCGCTGATAATGAAAAAGCCGTTGGTTCCTAAACAACCACCAATTGATGTGGATGAATACCTGCGGGCCCAACCTTCCTGGCATGGCTGGGCTATTTTGGCAGGACTAATATGGTCGATGGCCACTGTTTCTAATTTGGTGGTAGCCTCAATGCCAAATTTTAGTGTGGCTATTGCCTACACTTTAGGCCAATGTGCTCCAATGATCGGAGCCCTCTGGGGAATATTCGCCTGGAAGGAATTTCGGGGCGCTCCCAAGAAATCTTATGCTTACTTGGGTTTAATGTTTACTTTATTTATCTTCGGAATTTTCTTGCTATCTAAATCTATAGGTTAATAAAATGAATCTTTATCTTGTCCGCCATACCGAATTTAACAACCCGAAAAACTTATTTCACTTTCGCCTGCCGATGCCTTTATCGGCAACAGGCAGACAAAATGCCAAACGAATTGGTCAGTGGTTTGTAAAACAGAAACTTAAAAAGTTGCCAATATATTCCAGTCCAATGGTTAGATGCGTTCAGACTGCCAAACTGATCGGCGTACAAACAGACTCATCCGTCACCGTTGACGACCGATTGATCGAAGTCGGTTGTCCTAATTTACAAGGAAAACCTAAAGCTGAAAAACAGGCCTGGAAAATAGAACAAGATGACCCATCCAGGGAACCAAAAGACCGAGTAGTTGCCAGAATGATGTCTGTCATCAAGGAAAAGGTCAGCAAGGGTAAGGAATGTGTTTTAGTTTCTCATGGCGAACCCCTCACTTTCGCCTATTGGTACCTTACAAATCAAAAGTTCCCCCGCTATCCTTGGGATCCGAAAAATAAAAGCTTAATTATTCAAAGAGGTGAAGTAGTGAAACTGGAATTTCAAGGTAAAACTTTCAAAAAAGCCACTAAGATTAAGATAAAGAGTTGATTTCGTAAGTTACCTTTCCCGCGGGCACCACGACCGATACTTTGTCGCCTACTTTTTTACCCATGAGCGCCTGGCCGATAGGGCCGGTCATTGATAAACGATTCTCAAGCGGGTCAGACTCGTACTCGCTCACCATGGTGAAAGTCTTTGTACCCGTCGGCGCGGTCACTGTCACGACACTGCCAAAACCAACGCTGCCATTTTTTTGCGCCGGGGTGACAACCGCGTTTTTCAATAAAAATGACAGTTGGCGCAGCTGTCTGCCAATATCTCCCAACTCCATACGGCCGTATTTATAAGCACCATTTTCCGACAAATCACCCATTTCCCGGGCAGTTTGTACCCGAACAACCGTTTCAGCCCGTTTTTGCTGTAACCTGGCTCTTTCGGCAAGTAATTTATCGTAACCAGTTCTGGTAAAAGGAATCATAGGTGCTTGCTATAATAGCAGATAAATGACCACAAAATCCCTAAAGCGGTTTTTAATCACGGCCAATAAGGCCGGCTATGTCACCGGCAATGAACGGTCTTGGAAAAAAGAAAAAGATAAATCAACGACGATTACCTTCAAACAGGGCAAATGGTCGATGAATGACAATTTTTTCGGCGGCGAACCATATGGCGGCCGGTTGGCAGTGTTTTATGACCATAAACCGGTCTGGCTGATGATTTATTACGGCTGGGTGGAAACTAAAGCTAACCCGGATGAAGTTTATAAAGTTTTACGCGCCGCTCTAGCTAAAATGCCGAATGCATCCCCTTTCCGCGGCCCGAAAAAATTGTTAAGCGGACAGTTTAAATATTTAAACTCCTGGGCGGGAAAAGTAACTAGATTCTCCGGCACGGAAATAATCTTAAAGGGAAAAACGGAAATTTACCGGGCCTCATATATGGGCGGAACGGTCGACCAAAGAAAGGCTCTTTAACCGGTGAGTTTGGATAAGTAAGGAATTTTGTGGGCAAGATAGCCGACGCCAAATGAGGCGGCGGCAGTAGCGAGGAAAAACATCGGATCGTACCACCAGGCTTGAACTGTACCAATCTGGCGCCAGAGCAATTCCAAAGGAATCAAGTGAAAGAAAAAGACAAAAAAGGCCAGACCCGATAAAGCGGGAATTTGTTTTTGGAATCTTTTGCTGACGGAAAACAAATAATAAAGGACTGCTGACAAACTAATTGAGTAAAACATGACGCTCGGACGCCACTGGGAGTAAAAAGCGTGAATGTTCCAGGTCATAAAATATCTTTGCCACCCCTGCCAGAAAATACCTAAGGCCAAACCAATGGTTAATGGGGCTAGCGCCCAAAACCACTTTTTAATCCCCTCCATTAACTGTTTTTGGTAGTGTGAGGCCACCATCCCAATGATAAAAACATAAAATGCCATCAGGGCAATACTGATGGGAAATGGGTAAGGTAAATCACGGACAAAATAGTCCTGGTAAAGGATTCTCACTTGAACGGCGCCAAGAACCAGCAGCACCAAAGGGTGGGCCAAAATTTTATACAAGCGGTGGAATAACGGAAAGATTAGATAAAAAATCATTAAAGCCGGAATAAAGTAAAGCTGGTAAGCCGCTCCGCCCCATAAAAGCACTGTTGATAAAGGTGCCAGATTGCCTTGGTAGACAAAAAAATAATAAATAAGACTCCAAAATAAATAAGGAACTAAAATTTTACTTAAACGTTTTTTTAAATAACTTAAATAATCAGGGTGGTGGCCGTAATTTAACTCCAGGACAAAACCGGAAATTAAAAAAAACATCGGCACGGCAAAGCGAGAAATTTGATTTAAAAGTAACGGCCACCAATATGCATTTAAGTCATAACCGGTGGCATTAAGGGTTTTTGTGGTGGTGTGAACCAAAACTACTGCCAAGATGGCTAGTAATCTCATGACGTCAATCGCCGGACTATGCATCTAAACGCCCAACTTTTCTTTGACGAAAATCAAAGTCAGACGGTGGGGCACTTTTTCCCTGCTGATTTGTAAAAGTTTGCTGACGTTGCTACCCGTTCCATAAAGCTCACGCATGTGCTTGTCTTCAGTCGGCAAGCAATATTCATAAACTCTGGTTCTTGCTTCCTCCAAATCGGCAACAATTTTTTGAGTGCCGACTACCCAAATCACGTGAGCTGAAGAGTAGGCGTTAGCCGACAGCTGGCTGCCGGTATTGGAAGCAATTAAAATATGGCCATCAAGGCTGACCGCGTGAACGCTGCCGACCGCCCACTCGGGCGCGGCGCCCAGCTTTTGCATCACTACCCCTTGGGTTTTACGGTCCATTTGCTTTAATTTGTTTTTAACTGAATCGTAATTACCCGACTCATTTATCTCTTTGACTAACCCCAGCGTCTCTAAGGTTACCGATGACATATTCATCACTTCGGCGCCTTTGGGCAGCATTTCCAAAACTTTAGCTTTCGCCGCTGCGCCATTATCAACGACCAAGACATCGATGCCGGCGGCAGTTAAACTGTCAACTGTTTTTTTGATCGAAGTTTCATCGGCTAACTCATCCCAGGGTTTCATAATTTTTATTTTAACAGTTCCAGGAAGGTATAGTGCCAATCGTTTTCTCTGCCCTCTTGTTCAAAAACGATTTTTTTAAACGATGGGTAGGGCGGAAAAAAGATTTCGGCGCCAAAATCTCCTTGAACTTTAGTGACGTAAAGTTTATCAACTAAGTTTTGTTCCATCGCTTGTTTAAAAATCTCCCCGCCGCCGATAATAAAAATTTCTTGATCATCTAAGGATCGGGCTAACTCCAGGGCAGAAGACAACGAATTAACCACCCTGGCGCCCTCGACCTTAAAATCCGGATTTCGGCTAATAATGATGTTGGCTCTTCCCGATAACACCCGGCCGATTGACGAGTGAGTTTTTCGGCCCATGATAATCGGATGACCCATGGTAATTTGCTTAAACCTCTTTAAGTCAGCGGAAAGGCGAAACAGAAGCTGGTTGGTTTTACCGATGCCTAATTTATCATCATGAGCCACGATTAAAGAAACACGGGCGGCCATTTAAAAGCCTCCGACAACCGTAATCTCGCCTTTAATGCCCGGGTGCGGATCGTAATTTTCAATCGTAAAATCTTCAAACTTAAAGTCGTTAATCGATTTTACTTTTGGATTAATTTTCATGGTCGGAAACGGCCGGGGCTGGCGCTTAAGCTGGATTTTCACTTGGTCAATGTGGTTTTGGTAGATATGAGCGTCACCAAAAGTGTGAACAAAATCCCCGGGTTTGTAGCCGGTGACTTGAGCCAGCATTAAAGTTAATAAAGCATAGGAAGCAATATTAAAAGGGACTCCTAAAAACATGTCAGCCGAGCGCTGATATAAAAGGAGCGACAGTTTGTCACCGGTAATATTGATGTGAAACATCGTGTGGCAAGGAGCAATTACCATCGAGGCTGAATGAGAACCGCTCATTTCGTAAATACAGCCGGCGTTCCAGGCAGAAATAAGATAATGCTTTTTCTGGGGGTATTTTTTAATTTTTTCGATCGCCCAACCCAATTGATCAACCGTGGAAGGCTTGCCTGACGAAGCCTTAGAAAAGGTGGGCCAATTGCGCCACTGAACACCGTAAACCGGACCCAAATCGCCCCACTGGTCGACAAAACCCGGTTCGTTCTTAATTTTGTCCATAAACTCCCCAAAAGCTAATTCCTTAGCCTTACCGTCTTTAACGGCCCACTGGTATTTTTTAAAGGCCCAGTCATCCCAGATGTGAACATGGTTATCAACTAAATACTTGATGTTGGACGAGCCGGATAAAAACCACAAAAGTTCATGAATGATCCCCCGCAAAAAGACTTTCTTGGTGGTCAGAAGCGGAAAACCCTGAGACAAATCAAACCTGATCTGACGGCCAAAAACTGACTTTAACTTAACGCCGGTAGAGTGACTAATTTTCCACTGACCATTATCCAAAATATCTTTTAATAGATTTAAATACTGGAATTCCGATTGGTTAACCATTAATTTATGGTATCATAGAAAAATGGCAATAAAAAAGGCGAAAAAAATTAAGCTTGATTTAAGAATCTGGTTGATACGGGGAGCAATTGTTATCGGAGTTTTGGGATTACTTTTCTATTTTAAGAACTGGTTTGTGGTCGCCTGGGTGAATAACCGGCCGATAACCCGTGTGGCTTACATGAGCGAGGTTGACCGTTTAGCCGGCCAGCAGGCTCTAAGTACTTTAATTACTAAAAAGTTAATTTTACTTGAAGCCAAAAAAAGAAATTTAACTGTATCGCAAGACGAGCTAAACGCCGAAATGACGACAATCGAAGGAATAGCCCAGCAACAAGGCATGAGTTTAGACGACTTGTTAAAACAGCAAGATTTAACCCGACCGGTTTTATTGGAAGAAATTAGAATTCAAAAATTACTGGAAAAAATGGCCGGTCAGGTGGAGGTAACCGATGAAGAACTGCAGACAGCCTTCCAGGAAAACCAAACTCTTTATCCCGAACAAACTTTTGATCAAGTAAAAATTCAATTAACCAATCAATTGGAACAGCAAAAAATTTCGGATGCAGTCCAGGCATTAATCTCAAAGCTTCAACAAGACTCCAAGGTCGTCACCTGGTTATAAACACCAGAAGCAAAATAAGCGCCAACTGACTAAGTCTTTCCAGCTAAATTGACCGTCGTTGTTAAAATCAAAGGGCAATAAGGCTTTGAAGGTAACCAGATTATCTTGCCCGGTTAAAACGGTGATTGTTTGCCTGGGCAAATAGTAAGGTTTTAATAAAACCAGCCGGTAGACTTCATCGGGAACAACACCATAGAGCTTAACCGGTCGAAGCTCACCGTCAACTAAAATTAAGTTATATTCACCCACTACCCGATTATTGCTGTCGTAAACTACTAAATGGTAATCGTCTCCGGTTAAAGTCGATTTTAAGAACTGTTTGGCGCGAACGATTAAATTGGGTGGCGAAATCACCTCAATTGTTTGGTCAATTTTTTCACCAAACGGCTGGTCTTTGAATTTTAATTGTAAGTTAAGGATTATTTGATCATGTGTTTGACCGGTAGAAAGATTGACGTTGAAAGTAACGGTGTCAAAAGGCTCGGTGTCTGAAACCCGGCTAACCAAAACTGATCCCGGGGTCAGATTACCGTCAATCACCAATTCGTAGTCGTCCCGATTCCAGATTGATTGCCCGGTGTTTTCAAGCGTGACCTGAAACTGGTAATCGGAGTTTTCGATCACTGTTTTTGGAATCGTTGAAGCGATGAGCTGGCTTTCCTGAATTTGCTTGGGAGTGCCGGCAGTTTTAATTAACGCTTCAACCGCGGCGTAATGAGGATAAAACTCACTGGTACCCGGCTCCTGCCAGGAAAACTGGCTAAAAGGCGGACTGGGATAGTTTAAAACAAACGGGGTAACGGCGACTAAATTAGTGTCGGTCCAAATTGAGTTGTAGGCTTGACGATAATAATTACTTAAATCATTGGCGGCTGAGTTAACCCAGCCGGTTTCGGTAATAAATAGCGGTAGATTAAGAGGTAGGCCAAATTGACTTAAGTAGCTTGCTTCTGATCGATAACTGGTAAGGCTCCCCAAGCCGGTTTTTGTCGGCGGGGCGGAAAAGTTGGGATTGGGATAAGAGTGAGAGTTCCAGCCGTCAAACAGGCCAAAAATGGCTGAATCGGCCAAATACATTTGCCGCCAATACTCCGTCGCCGCCATGGTGTCGGGGCTGTCGGGGGCGGCTGTATCCAATCCGGCCGGGAGAATAAAGAAATCGTCTGAAGCGGCTTTAAGTTTTGCCTGAAACTCCTTGACCGTTTGAACATACTCTCGCGGTTTTAATTGACCACCCCACTCTTTGGCGTGATTTGGTTCATTAAATAAAATGACGTAGCGGTTGGTTATCACCCAGTTTAAAGAGTTTAAAAAATCAGTCATTTTTTGAGCATCTTCTGGCAATGGCTTAACCCACAATTCCCCTTCTGGAACTGTGGCCAGCCGAACAATGGGGATTAATTTCAAGCGGCGCATCGAATCAAATAAATTTTGCCATTTATCGGGGTTTAAATCGTTTAACCTTAGGACCAAAGTCACATAACCCCAATCTCCGCCGCTACTGTTAACCAAAGCGGCGGCCGCACCCAAATCATGGGCTTCCAAAATATGAATGCCAAAACGATTATTAGCGTTTTCCAACGGATTAACCACGGCCAGAGTCGGCGGCGGCGCACCGAAAAGTAAAAGCAGACTTAGAAAAAAAACTTTAAATAGTTTTGGCATGACTAACCGGACCAAGGGGTATCTTATCATCCGGATCATCAACAAACAGCAAAATGATTTTACCTTTGGTTTTTTTGGGGTAAAAACCCAGGTCGTGCATCACCAGGGGTGAACCGCCGAATTGCTTGCCGGTCCATTTGGCCGGCCCGGCGTCGGCGATGACGGCAACCACTGCCGCTCCTGTTTCGGGGTTAATCGCCACCATTTTCCTGAATTTATACCAATCTCTTAATTCACCCAAGCGTGCCTGCCAGTCGGGCAAATAAAGAGTTTGGACCGCTAAATAATATTTTTCTTTTTCGGCCGGCACATAACCCCAGGCACCGCGGCTTGATGCCAAACCGGCTTGAGGGAATTCCCGGCCGGCTAAAGTATCATTGGGCCGGCGGGGCAAATGCTGTTCCAAACCGATGTAGCCAACCTGGTGATTGAGACGATTTCCTTGGAGCTGGCTCACTGCTTTAATCCCTAAAGTTTTTTCAACCAACGCTGACAAAGTCATCTCCTCTTCCTGAGTTAATATCCGCGATGTTTCCGGTGTTACCTCGGCAAGCATTTTTTTTAAGAGTGAGCGTAGCTCCTTAGTTGACACTAAACCATAGGGCAATCTTAGCTCGGGCGGTTTTTCGTCCAGAGGTTTTAGCTTTTGCGCTCCCGAAGTTAAAAGCAAACTGCCAGTCAGGGTCACTCCGGCTAATATTTTTTTAGCGCGACTTAAGGATTTTTTGGGCATATTGTAAGCGTTTTAAGACTACTGTTTGGCCCAAAATGTGTAAAACATCAAATAAGGGCGGAGTGGCAGGAGAACCGGTAACAGACAAGCGGATGGTCATAAACGCCGGCCTGGGTTTTAAATTTTCAGCTACCTGCAGCTGGTGGAGTTTATTTTCTAAATTTTTTACCGCCCAGGGTTTTATGTTTTTAATAATTTCCGCCACTTTAATTAAATAAAGTCCGGTGTCTTTGGCTGTCATCCTTGATTCTCCCAAAATTTCCGGCACTTTAAGCTGGGGCTGGCTGACAAAATATTGGGTTTGTAAAGGCAGGTCGGATAATTTGACTAAACGGTCTTTTAACAACGGCCAAATCGGCTTAAACACAGCCCGTGACAAACTTTCCGGCAGAAATTCTTTCAGTTCCGGCCACAATTGCTTTTCCGGCAGCCGCCTTAACCATTGGCCGTTAAGCCAATTAAGCTTATCCAAGTCAACGATCGGACCGGTTAAGTGCATTGCTTTAAAATCAAAATGTTTGATAATTTCATCTAAACCAAACACTTCTTTTCCCTGCGGATGATTCCAAACCCGGGTAATTAAAAAATTAATTACCGCTTCGGGTAAATAACCTTGTTGTTGATACCAACTGACGGCAGCGTGTCCGTGGCGTTTTGACAACTTGGACCGGTCCGGATTCCTTAAAATCGGGGTATGGACTAAAATCGGCAAACTCCAGCCGAAGTATCGATAAATTAACTTAAGCTTCGGGCTGGAGCTCAACCACTCCTCGCCCCGAACCACGTGGGTAATCGCCATCAAATGATCGTCAACTGCCATGGCCAGATGATAGGTTGGATAACCGTCAGATTTAATTAACACCTGGTCGTCAACCAGATTGCTGTCAAAGCTCACTTTTCCCCTGAGCAAGTCTTCAATAACTAAAGTTTCATCTTTGGGTACTTTTAATCTGATAACATGAGGTTCACTCTTGGCTCTTTCAGCGGCAGGCTCTCGATCTAAATTACGACACTGACCGTCATACATCGGTGCTTTGCCGGCCAAGGTCTGTTCTTTTCTTAACTGTTCCAGTCTTGCTTCAGAGCAAAAACAATAATAAGCGTGCTTAAGTTCAATCAGTTTTTCGGCATGCTCACGGTAAATCGGCAATCGCTGTGACTGCTTGATTGACTTAGCATCCGGCTTTAGTCCCAGCCAATCTAAGGCGTCAAATAAGGCCTTTTCGGCTCCGGCAACTAAACGGCTCTGGTCAGTGTCTTCGATCCGGACCAAAAACTGGCCTTTATTTTTTTTGGCAAAAGCATAGTTAATCAAAGCCTGATACATGGTGCCAATATGGGGCAGGCCAGTTGGGGAGGGAGCAATCCGGGTTTTAACTATCATTAATTTGCATTCTAACAGAGAAAATGACTATACTCAAAACATGGCGTCACTCACCGAAACTGCCCTAATGGCGCGCAAATTAATTAAGTTGTCAGCCTTGGTCTTGGCGGCAATTTTGGTCTTAAAACTGGGTATTTCCATCGTCAACACTTACTTTAAGGTGGTTAATCCACCCCCGCCGCCGCCGCCAACGGTGGCTTTTGGCAAACTGCCGGCAATTGAATTCCCTGAACGGCTTCACCCGGAATTAACTTTACGATTAGAGACACCAACCGGAGGCACGCCTGATTTAGGCGACCGGGCAACCATTTATTTAATGCCCACTTTTCGCTCCAGCTTCTTAGCCCTGGATGCGGCTAACGTTACGGCCAAAAAGATGGGCTTTAACAATGAACCCAAGGAGGTAACCGAACGCCGCTACCGCTGGGAGTCGGATATATTTTTACCCAGCACTTTAGAAATGGACATCATCACCGGATCATTTACTTTAAAAAGAAACTGGCAGGCTGACCCAACAATTTTGTCGGACAAACAATTGCCGGGCAAAGAACAAACCGATGCAGAAATGACCAATTTTTTAAGAGAAACCGGTTTACTCAACGACGAGCTGACGGCAGGAACAACCACGATTACTTACCTAAAGTTCTCTGCCGGGCAATATGTCACGGCCGTCAGTTTATCTGAAGCCGATTTTGTCCAGGTAGATTTATTCAGACCAAGCTTGAGCGACGTTAAAATTTTACCGACCAACCCGGAAAAAGGGATTGTGCGGTTAATTTTTTCCGGCAGTCGAGAGGCGGAAAAACGGATTGTCCAGGCAGAGTACAACTATTTTCCGATTGACTTTGAACAAAATGCCACTTACCCGATTAAAACCGCTTCTCAGGCTTGGCGGGAGCTGCAAACCCGGGAGGGATTTATTGCCAGCGTGGGCAATAATCCGGGCAATATCGTCCCGATTAGGCGGATTTATTTGGCTTACTATGACGGCGAAACTTCAAGCGGCTTTTTGATGCCGATCATTGTTTTTGAGGGCGACAACGGCTTTTTCGGCTATGTGCCGGCTGTCACTACTGAGTGGCTCCAGCCACCCCTTCCCAGTTAAAATTCGCAAACGCCCAGTCAATTAATGTTTTGCTTTCGCCAAAACGATCATTGCTTCCCAAGACTACAGTAATAATCGCCCGCTCGCCCCGCTTAACATAGGTGACTAAACACTCACCGGCCAGTTCGGTCCAGCCGGTTTTGACACCGACTAAACCTTCAACTTGTCCGAGTAAATCGTTAATTGTCAAAAGCTCGTACTCCTTCTCCCCGGTGATATCGGTAACACTAATTTTAGGCGTAGCCACAATCTTGGTAAAAACCGGATTAGTCATGGCTGTAGCCGAAAGCAGGCTTAAATCATGAACGCTGGTGTGGTGACCGGCCTCATCCAAACCCGTAGGGTTAGTAAATTGGGTATCTTTAAGTCCTAAAGCTTTGGCTTTTTGGTTCATGGCCGCTACAAAGGCCTTGGCTCCGCCAGGATAATTATCTGCCAAAACTTGAGCGGCATCATTGCCAGAGGCGACCAGCATACCGTATAAAAGATTTTCAACTGTCATTTTCTCTCCCAATTTTAACCCCAGGACCTGACCCTCGGCTGAAACCGAAGCAGTCAAAACCTCATCCAAGCGATAAGCTTCCAGAGCAATTAAACCAGTCATGATTTTCGTGGTCGAAGCCGGCAATAATTCTAAGTCGGGATTTTTGGCCATCATGATGGTTTTGCTGCCAACGTCAACAACGATGGCTGATTGGGCAGATAAATTGGGGGCGCTAACTCCGGAAACATTCACCGGATAGTCGTTAGCGCCAGGCAAGACATAGTCAATTGCCCGGACAAAAGACAGAGGCCGCAAAGCAGTGGGCAACAAACTCAAACTTAAGGCCACTAACAACCAATTTATAAGCTGACGCGGGTTAAGCCGCAGCCACTTTAAAAAAGCTTTCATGCACTTAAGTTTAGACCCAATTCCTTAAGCTGCTGGTCAGTGGCCTCAGAGGGAGCATCAACTACGGCCGTTTGCCCAGAGGCGACTGCCGGAAAAGCAATCACTTCCCGTAAACTTGGTTCACCCAAAATTGCCATTAATAATCGGTCAATACCCGGAGCAATACCGCCATGGGGCGGAACGCCAAAACCAAAGGCGGTCAGCATGTGATCAAACTGCTGTTTTTGTTCTTTTGAAAAACCGATCAGCTCAAACACTTTTTCCTGAATTTTAGGGTCGTGAATTCTGATGCTGCCGCCACCGACCTCAAAGCCGTTTAAAACCAGGTCGTGCTGTAAACCCCGCACTTTCAACGGGTCTTGATCCAGTAACTTGACATCGTCCGGGTGGGGCGAAGTAAACATATGATGCGACGGGGCGTATTTAGCATGTTGGCCGGCCCCGTAGAAGAAATCCTCTTTACTTTGTTTGGTAAATAGGGGGAAATCAACAATCCAGGCAAAAGCCAATTCGTCAGGGTTATTTTTATCGGTTCTTAAATCAGGCTTGTCCGAACCGTATTTTTTTACCGCCTCGGCGTGTTTTAATCTCGGCCAGGGGGTAACGCTGATAATTTTATTAGGAAAAACGGCTTTAACCATTTGGCTGAACAAAGCCTCTGTAAGCTCCAGAATGTCGTTTTGCTCCACAAATGACATCTCCAGATCCAATTGGGTAAACTCACCGTAAGCCCGGTCGGCTCGGGGATCTTCATCCCTGAAACAACGGGCAATCTGAAAATAGCGCTCTAATCCCGCCACCATTAACAGCTGTTTGTACTGCTGGGGGCTTTGGGGTAATGCGTAAAACTTGCCCGGCTTTAAGCGCGACGGCACCAAGAAATCGCGGGCACCCTCAGGTGTAGTTTTGGTCAATACCGGTGTTTCTACTTCCACAAAGTCACGCTCGGTTAAAAAATCGCGGATAAACTTAACCGCTTTGGCCCTTAATCTTAGATTTCTGTTCATCCGCGGCCGGCGTAAATCAAGGTAACGATATTTAAGCCGAACACTTTCATCAATATCATGGCCGTCGCCGTCAACAGGTAAAGGAAGTTCGCCGGCGGTGGTGATCACTTCAACTTTGTCAGCTGCCACTTCAACTTTCCCGGTGGCTAGATTTGGATTAATAAGTTTTTCCGGGCGTTCTTTAACTTTGCCGGTAACTGCAACCACGGATTCCTGTTTAAGATTAGTGGTTAAATTTTGCGCTACTACCTGGACTAAACCAGAGCGGTCACGTAAATCAAAAAAAACCAGCTTGCCGTGGCTTCTGACCGAGTTAAGCCAGCCTTTTAATAAAACGGTTTTGCCAACCAGTTTTACTGCCTCGAGAGCTAAAGTCCTTTCCATAGCTTAAATTGTAACATCTTTAACTTTAAGCTGTAACGATTTGGTGCCGTTAAAATGATTGGCCTCAATGGTGTAAGCCACGTCAACCGGTTGCCCCGGCTTTAAATCTTTAAAAAGATAGCCTTTGCCGAAGAAAACCGCGTCAAAGATTTTGCCGCCCTGCTTTAACTTAAGCTTTAAATGGGTTTTCTCAGCCCCCACCAGGCGCTTTTCTATCACTTCAACTTTTTGGGTGGCAAACACCGGCTCGGGATTGGCCATGCCGAATGGTTCAAACCGGCTAAGCTCCCGGTAAAACGGCCAAGTAATGGCTGAAAAATCCAGTAAACATTCTATCTCTAGTTTGCTTGCCTGCTGCTCTCCTTTTAACTGCAGTTTAGCCAGTTGCAACAACTGTGTTTTAATTTGCGACAGCTTTTTAACTTCGGCAGTAAAACCGGCTGCCTGCTCATGGCCGCCGTGATTAATTAAGTCCGCTTTAATCGAACGAATTGCATCAATTAAGTTAAAACCGGCAATTGACCGGCCCGAGGCCTTAGCATGATGCTTACCGATGGCTACCACCACTGCCGGCCGGTTAAATTTTTCCGCTAACCTGCCCGCCACTAAACCGACAATGCCCTCATGGTATGAAGCATCAGCAATAAAAATCAGTTTTTGGGTTTTATCCACCCGTTTTTCAGCATGAATAATCGTTTCTAGGGTTAAGGCTTGTCTGTTTTGGTTGGCAGTTTCTAAAGTATCGGCTAATTTTCTGGCTCTTGGCTCATCCTTGGTACAGAGTAACCTGACCGAATCTAAAGCTTGCTGCATCCTGGCCATGGCGTTTAAGCGGGAACCAAAATTGTAGCTGGCTTGCCGGGCAGTAATTTGAGAAAGATCAAGTTTAGCGGCGCGAGCCAAAAGCAATAAACCCGGCCGCTTGGTCGTTCTTAATTTTTCCAAACCGAATTTGGCCAGTGATCGGTTGGCCTCGGTTAAGGGAACTAAATCAGCAATCGTACCTAAGCCGGCTAAATCTAAGCTATTCTCTTGTCCCAGGGCTTTGGCTAAAAACCAGGACACGCCGGCGCCGGCTAGCTTGAGGCTGTGAACGATGGCGTCGGCGGCAGGCAACTTGGCGGCTGGTTGGTGATGATCGGTAATAATTACCTTGATTCCTAAGCTCTGGGCATATTTAACCGCTTCATCGGCAGTAATGCCGTTATCAACGGTAATAATTAATTCCGGTTTTTCTCCCAAGTTAACAATCTCTTTAATTCCCTGAACCGACAAACCCCTGGTTGGATCGGTTCTGGGCGGAATATAGGGCAGAACTTTGCCGCCTAAGGCGTGAATGGTTTCCCACAATATCGCGGTCGAGCAGACGCCATCAGCATCATAATCACCATAAATATAAATTAATTTTTGGGCTTTAATCACCGCTTTAATTAGGGCGACTGCTTTTTTAGGCGACAGCGGTTTCAATTGGGACGGATGGGGCGGATTAAAAAATGCTTTTTGCTTAGCGGGCGGGTTAAGCCCCCGGTTTGCTAGCATCGCTTCAAGCGGTTTTGCTTTAGATTTAATTTCCCAATTTAGAAGCATTACGGCTATAATAACATAGCAAATGGAAGTGACCTTACCTCCCCTAGTAATTAAAGTGTTGTCTGTTTTGGAAAAAGCCGATTGCCAGGCTTATGTTGTCGGCGGGGCGGTGCGGGATATGCTGATGAATAAACCGGTAACCGATTGGGATTTTGCCACTGCCGCCAAACCGGAAACGATCGTTAAGTTATTTAAAGACGCTTTTTATGATAACCGCTTCGGCACCGTCGGTATTGCTGAAAAACATTTGGGGGGCAAGGGTGACGGGGTGATGGAGATTACTACCTTTCGGACCGAATCAGGCTATTCTGACAAAAGACGACCGGATAAAGTTGAGTTTGCCGACAGTTTAAACGAAGATCTGCAAAGACGGGATTTTACCATTAACGCTATGGCTTTAAGGGTGCTTACCTACACTCAAGGGAAAGCCGAGATCGAAATAATTGATCCGTTCGGCGGGCAGGAAGATTTAAAGAAAAAACAAATTAAAGCGGTCGGCAATCCGGATCAGCGCTTCCAAGAAGATGCTTTACGTTTAATGCGGGCAATTAGAATCGGCGCCGAACTGGGATTTTCAATCGAGGCCAAGACGCTTAAAGCCATGGCTAAAAACGCGGCTTTAATTAACGACATTGCCAAGGAAAGAGTGCGGGATGAGCTAATAAAAATTATCGCTTCTAAGTTTCCCAAAGATGGAATTACCCTGCTTTTTACCTCAGGACTTTTGGAGCACATTTTGCCCGAGCTAATCACTACTCGAGGAGTGACCCAAGCCGGCCACCACACTAAAGATGTTTGGGATCACAGCCTGGATTCGCTGGCTGGCTGTCCTTCACCCGAACCAATTGTCAGATTGGCTACGCTTTTACATGATATCGGCAAACCGGCATCCAAAAAAAATCTCGGCCGCGGCAAAGAGATTACTTTTTACAATCACGAGGTAATCGGCGCCAGGATGGTAAAGGCAATTGCCCGGCGCTTAAAGTTTTCCAAAAAAGAAATTGATTTATTGTGGTTACTCACCCGCTGGCACATGTTTGCCTATGAACCAAAAATGACTGACAAGGCGATTCGCCGCTTCATCCGCCGGGTGGAGATTGTTAACATCGATAAAATGATGATGTTAAGAGTCGGTGACCGGATTGGCGGCGGCAGTAAAGCCACTTCCTGGAGATTGCAGGAATTAAGGCGACGGATTGACGAGGTGCTTCAGACCCCAATGCAGATTAACGATTTAAAGGTTAATGGCCATGACGTGATGAAATTGTTGAATTTACCGGCGGGGCCAAAAGTGGGTCAAATTTTAAACAAGTTATTTGAGGAAGTAATGGAAGACGCTAAGAAAAACGACCGGGACTATTTATTAAAACGAATAAAAGAAATCTTTTAGCCTATCACACACCGGGTGTGTGATCTAACTACTCGCCTTCTGGATTTTCAAGCATCACATGCTTAATCATTGATAGTTCCCTTTGATATTCTGCTTCGTTAGAAATAAATTCATCGTAGCTTCCGGAATTTCTAAAATAATCAAGAATAATATCTTTTTGGCAAATTTTATTTTGATTTATTCCTAAGTATTCTGGTAATGAAGAATAAGAATATTCTTGCAATTCTTCCATAGATTTGACAATGCCGGCACTATAAGGATTAAGATGAATATAACGGGAGGTGTGCAATAATTGTTGTTCTGTTTCGATTCTTATCGATTTAAATCTGCCTTGGAAAATTGGTCCAATTCTTTTGTTTTTGACATTAAAGTAATGCGTATAACTTTCAGAAAATCTACGCATGAATTCTGAAATACCATTATCGGTTGTTTGCTTTAATAAAAAATGGAAATGATTCGGCATTAAGCAGTAACAAATTATTTCTACAAAGAATTTTTGCAATTGATCTAACTTTAATAAAGTTTCCGACTTAACTGATTGCGGCAAGCGAGAAAAGTAAGAATAGCGAATTGGGGGTCTTTGATGTCTGTAGTAAAAAACAGCTTCTAAGAAACGATGGTGATAACGATCATCAAGAAAAATTGGCATAGAGGCAACTCCGCGATTAACTATGTGATAAATTTCACCTGTAACTAAGGGGTCTTTTCTAACGGGCATTAGCTTTAATCTATCACACACCGGGTGTGTGAATGAGTACTAGCGCTTCTTATTTATTAAGTTTTCCCAGACTACCAGAAGCGGCGCGGCGGTAAAGGTGCTCGAATAGGTACCGGTGATGGTACCGATAAGTAAAGCAAAAATAAACCAACGAATGGTTTCTCCGCCCAGTAAAAATAAAGCTAATAACATAAAGATAATTGTTAAGGAATTATTGATCGACCGGGTTAGGGTTTGATTGATTGAGCGATTAACCACTTCACCATAAGATAAGTGAGGTTCGTTATTTAAGGTTTCCCTGATTCTGTCATAAACCACAATCGTGTCGTGCACTGAAAAAGATAAGATGGTTAAGACCGCTGTTACCAGCAAAGAGTCGGCTTGAGCCCCGAAGTAAACGCTGGCGATGCTGTAAGTACCGATTAAAATCAAGGTGTCGTGAAGCATGGCTAAGACCGCACAGATGCCGTACTTTTTATCTTTAAACCGGATCGCCACATAGACCAAAATAAAACCGGCAGCCAGGATTATTCCGATAATGGTTTTTTTGATTAATTCTTGCCCCAAGGTCGGACCAACGCTGGAAAACCTTTTTTCCTCAACTGGCCCAAGCTGATCAGCCAAATCCTGCTGGAGCTTAACGCTTGACGCCTGATCCAGTTTTTGCGCCCGAATAATAAAACTGTTAACCCCACTTTGCTGAACCGTTGTCCCGGGCAGTTTTGCCTGCGCTACCTCGTTTAAGGCCGCCTGTGACACCGCGCCGCCGGTAAATCTAAGCTCCAGTAAAGCTCCCCCGGTAAAGTCGGCCGACGGATTTAAACCATAGCGAATTAAAAAATAACTTGAAGGCAAGATCACTAAAAGTGATAAAAGAAAATAGATGGTTCTGTATTTAATAAAGTTAATCATTGGTTTATTTTTTTAAAGTAAGTTAATCGCATTAGGTTACGGGTAATGACAATTCCTGTCACCAGACTTAAAATCACCCCGATTAATAAGGTTAAGGCAAAGCCGCGGACTAGCCCTGACGAATTCAGCCAATTGAAATTAAATGGATTTAATAAAATTAAACTGACAACGATGGTGGTAATGTTGGCGTCTTTAATTGCATCCCAAGCCCGGCCAAAGCCCAAATGCATCGCTACTCCAAAAGGTTTGCCGGCTTTTAATTCTTCCTTTAAGCGCTCGAAAATCAAAATGTTGGCGTCAACCGCCATCCCCATGGATAAAATAAAACCAGCCACACCCGGCAAGGTTAAAGTTACCGGAATTAATCGATAAACCGCTAAAGTAAGCAGGCCGTAAATTAATAAAGCAATATCCGCCAGCAAGCCGTTAAGCCGGTAAACTAAAATCATAAAGCCCATGACTAATCCCAAGCCGACGATGCCGGCCCTAACGCTGGCGTTAACCGCCGCTGAACCCAGGCTGGCAGAAATATTGGTTTGCTCAATAATTTTGGTCGGCACCGGCAAAGCCCCGGCATTAAGCTGAATCACTAATTGAGAAGCGTTATCGGTGGTAAATTGGCCGGAAATTACTGCCCGGCCATCAAGGATGGGTTCATTAACAATTGGCGCGGTGACCAGTTGATCATCCAAAAAAATCGCCAGGGGTTTACCGACGTTCCTTTGGGTAATGGCAGCAAACTTTTGCGCCCCCTCATTAGTAAACTCCAATGACACTGTCGGCTGGCTCCCTGCCTGCTGCTGGTTAAAAGTGACGGCGGCTTTGGTTAAGTCGCTGCCGGTTAAACCGGTGGAAACAAAAATCATCTGGCCGCTGGTAGCACTATCTGTGGCTACGTTCTCCCGAAAATCTAATTGAGCGGTTTTGCCAATTAGCTCAATCGCCTGGTTGATATCAGTCACCCCCGGCAACTCGACGATTAAACGATAGGAGTCAGGCGTAATCGCGGTTTGAATCACTGGTTCCGCTACCCCGTATAAATCGACACGTTTGGCCACGACTGTTTTTAAAGAATTTAGAGCTGACTCACGATCGCCCGGATTAATCGCGCTCATGTCCGCTTCCAGCAATAAATGGCTGCCGCCGACTATATCCAAACCGAACTTTAAGGTTTTGGCCGACCACAAGTTAATCGCAATCCCTGCGGCCAATAAAACCAAAATCAAAAATAAACTACGATACCATTTCTTCTTCATCGCCGATAAGCATTACCCGCCCGGCCATCAAGATCCGAGTCAAAAACGGATCGCGTCGGGATTTTCTGAAAGTAAATTCCTCGCTGGTCATTGGCGCATAATTAATTTCTTTTTCCCGCTGACTTTCAGCCGTTCTGACTAATCGATTTAATTCGGGAATGATTAATTTGGTACCAACTATTAATAAATCAATATCTTCATCAGATTTTCTGGGCATGTACCGGGCATATCGGCCGGCAAGCAAGGCATATTTAATGTTGCCGAATTTATTGTGGTGTTTGATAATTTCCGCGCCCAAACCGGTGGTTTTGGCTACCAAGCTGATTAAATCCTGATAAAAAGGATAGGTTTTGATAAAAAAGTAATACAGCCGGTTAGCCCGGGGTTCGCTTTTAATTAAACCCCTGGCTTCAAGCCGCGCCAGCTCACGCCTGACCGCATTAATTTCCTCGTCGGTTTCACGAACTAGCTGCCTAACATAAAACATTTCTTGGGGCTTATTAAGAAAAATCTGAATTAGCTTAACCCTGACTTTAGAAACAAATAAATCTTTCAGGTTGGCCATATCTTAGTAGCCAACTTCGTTCCCCGTCGGCAGTACCGAGATCCAAATTGGCCCTGGATTGAATTTAACTTCTTTGCCGGCGGCATCATAAAAAATAGTTCGGCTTAAGCGTTTGGCTTTGGCCCAACTGCCGTCTTCCACTTTCCCGTCTTTAAAAATTAAAGCCTTGCCTTTGCCGGTGGTGCCGTATAAAAGATGGACGTTGCCGGGATAGCCGTCGTTAGCATTTTTCTCGGTGGCAAACTGAACCACCAGATTTTTGGTGGTTAACTGACCGTTAGTGTTTAGGTCCAAATGCGGAGCAGCGCCGTTTAAGCGTTTGTAAAGATTATTTTCTTTGTCGTACTGCCAGCTAACCTCGTAGGCGGTGTCTTCCCAGAAACCATAGTTAACACTGGCCAAGTCGCCCCGGTTGGCAAAATCGGCCTCGTCTTTGACAAACTGCCACGGTTCAAAAACTTTACTCCAAACCTCACCCTCTGGATCTTTATCGGTGTAGCCCCGTTTTTCAGCCACGGCCCAGAGTTTCTCGGTGGTGGAATACATCGTGTGCTCGGTGGCGACTGTCCGGCCCAAACGCTCGTAATCCCGCCAAAACGTCGGGTAACCGATAGAAAACTGATTCAAGTCGTTATTGGTTGCCCAGCCGTAGTCGCCGATTTGGCCTAAGGCGTCGGCCGGACCATCGGCATTAGCGCCGCCAACATGGACATATAAGGGAAAGTTGTACTCTGACGCCCAGTCCAAAAAGTAAGTCCGGGCGGACCGGACCGGACCAACAATCGGCTCATAGGCGGCCGCGTTGCAATAGAAAAGTGCCATAAACCGGGTGATACCGCCTTCAGCCACCGCTTCGTAGACTAGGTCGGCGTCAGACAAGCCTGACTGCGGCCTGGCTTCCAGGTGATTTTCAATCATTACCGCCAGAGGCCTTCTTGCCTCCCAGATATTTTTTTCAGCTTTGGTATACAAAGCGCCGTTTAAGGGACACGATTCGGTTTTGGCGCCGATAACGTCAATTAAGGCTTTACGATTGGGGTTAGTAGGCGCGGTCGACTCACTCCCCCCCTCGCCGGGCAAGGGCGAAGTGAAAATTGCAGCCACCGATGAACCCGAAAACCAAGAGTAAGATAAACCGGCGCTTAATAAATAAACGCCAAGCATCAATAAAATGGAGAAGATTTTTTTCTTATTACTGGGCATCTTTGATTGCTTTGATTTCTTCTTTGCTTAATTCATGACCCGAGGCCCGCCCGTTTTTAACCGTTTTGGCATAAAATCGGGTGGTGTCCCGCGAGTGTAAAGAGCTTAGCACAAAACCAGTGTCGGTTTCATCTAGTAAACTTAAAACAAAACTCTGATCGCCGCCGGTCGCGGGAAAGGGATTAAACCTGACAAAACCAACCTTCTGGATGTGATGCGTGCTTTTGGCCTGCAACTGGTTTAAGTGCTTGATCAAATCGGCCATTTTCTGAGTTTGCTCATCACTCCGGTTTAATAACATGGTCAAGATGGTTTTTAAATCCTTTTTGGCAATATTTTGGGTCAGACGCTGATAATGAAGCATCATTTGAATCAACAAAATGGTGATAATGATCAGCCACACCAAAACCGCAATAGTCAAAATTGAAAGCAAACTTAAATCGAGAGACATTATTTAATTATACCAATAACTTTCCTGCCGCCAATACCGGCCGGCCATTGACTAAAACCTTTGATTCTTTTGCCGTCATTGTCTTAACCAAGTCCCAGTGAAGCGATGACTGGTTTTTGCCGCCACCGTCTTTTAGATCGGGATAGCTACTGCCTAAAGCCATATGAATAGTGCCGCCGATTTTTTCGTCAAATAAGGTATTAAGCATCGGCCGCTTGATGCCGTAATTAGCGCCGATGGCAAATTCGCCCAGACGCTTAGCGCCGGCGTCGCTTGCTAAAGCCGCTTTTAAGTAGCGCTCGCCCTTGGCTGCAGTGGCTTTTACCACCCGACCGGCTCTAAAAGTTAATCGAACCTTCTCCACCACATTGCCGGACCTTAGCGAAGGCAAGTCAAAATAAACTTCGCCGTCTACTTTTGACTCAACCGGTGCCGAAAAGATTTCACCGTCAGGCAGGTTAAACTTACCGTCGCAAATGGCAAAATAGCGATTAGTAAAACTTAAAGTTAAATGTGTTTGCGGGCCAATCACTTCAATCTTTTTAGCATTATCCAGCCGTCTTTTAAGGTTGGTTAACTTTCGGCCCACGGCCGGCCAATCCTGGAGACAGGCTTTGAAATAAAGTTCCTCCAGCTGGCTTAACGACAAGCCTGCCGTTTGAGCCATGGATAATGACGGATACTCGGTTAGCACCCAAGGTTTTTTAAGCATGATTTTTTTAACCGGCTCTTGGGCCTTAGCCGCCTGCATTAAACGTTTGGGGTCAATCGATTTAAGTTCGCTGTTATTATTTGCCGAAAACAAGCGGATAAATTTATCTGCCCATTGGGCTAAAAATAAACCAATTTCCGGTTTTTTATTCAGCTGCGCCTGGCTGGCATTTTTAAAGAAAAAATAATCTAAGTCCCCGGGCGAAAAAATTAAGTGCGGAAAGGCTCCAACCAATAAACAGCGCTGGTAAACCGCTTGGGCTAAAGGTTTGGCGGCTTCGTTAGCCGAAATCAGGACTTTATCGCCCTTTTTTACCGCTACCGAATAGTCAGCTAAAATCCGGGCCAATTTAACATCGTTAGGGTGAATCATAGGCTTAGTCGCATTTTAAGGTAATTTTTAAGTTTCCTCAAGGCTCTGGCCCGGTGGCTGACCCGGTCTTTTTGCTCCGGCCTGACCTGACCGAAAGTTTGGCCAAGTTTTGCCTCAAAAAAAATTGAATCGTAACCAAACCCGGTAGACCCTTGCTCGCTTTGACTAATTAAACCATCACACTTCCCGGCAAAAGTCTTTAAATTTTTCGTTTTTGGCTCATACCAGGCAATCACACATTCAAACCTGGCAGTTCGTCTGGCCTTTGCCACCCCGGTCAAAGAGCGCAAAATATTGGCTCTGGCTTTACCAAAGTCGCCGTTAGTCCAGCGGGCCGATCTAAGGCCCGGCCGGCCCTGCAAATACTCAACAAATAAACCGGTGTCGTCAGCCAGTACCGGCAAAGGGGTTAATTTAGCGTGGGCTTTGGCTTTTAAAACCGCGTTGGCCCGTAAAGTTTTGCCGTTTTCATTAACAGCCGGAGGTTTTTTTAAAGTGATTAACTTATGCCTTGGCAATAAACGGCGGTACTCCGCCAGTTTATGCTTGTTGGTAGTGGCAATTACCAGTTTCATTAGGGTTTAGTATAATCTATTTGCATGGAAAATCGCTGGCAATTAATCGGTTTATTAAAACTGGCCATTCTAACCCTGGTGGTGATCGTCAGCGGCTTACTTTTAGTCTGGCAAAATAAAACCCGCCGCCAAATCGTCATCCCTGGCAGCAGTGCCTCGATTTTAACCATTCCTTATCAGCAAACGCTTTATAAACATTTCGGCAATGCCATTAATCCCCAAATTGACCTGCCGGTTAAAACTGCTGCCGGTTATAAAACCTTAACTTTTTTAATCGACAGCGGCGCGGTGGTGTCGGCCTTGCCCCAAACGCTGGCCGCTGATTTGGGCACGGACATTACCCGTTTGCCCCGGATTACCATCGAAGGCTTTGCCGGACAAAAAACCTTTGCCTATAAAGGCGAGTTCGTAATAGTCTTAGGAAACAAAGAAGTGCCGATTCCGGTAGTCTTTTCCGAAAACCCGCAAGCTTCAAATATTTTGGGCCGGATCGGCTTTTTTGACCAATTTAATATCGAGTTTGACGCTGACACTAAGAGTATAATCATTACTAACAGAAAAGGATAAATATGCTGAAATGGTTATCCCGGCTTAGTTGGAAAAAAATTACCGCCGTTTCCGGTTTGGCTTTGGCTTTGGCGGTACTGCCTTTAATCAGAAACGCTGCCGTAAACCCCACCCGCACCCGATCAGAGGCGGCCCTGCTGCCCCAGCCCCAACCGATCAGCAAAGAGTTTGTCACCCCTGAAGGACCGCCGCAAATTTATCTGGTGGATCATTTTTTCGGCAAGGTCGGTGACGCCGTTTTAATTCATGGCGCTAACCTAGGCGGACTCCATCCGCAATCTTTAGTCTTTCTTAACGGAGTGGCTTTAAGCACCAGCGATTTAGTCAGCTGGACCAGCGACTACATTGAATTTAAAGTGCCCCAAAATGCTTCTTCCGGTTCGGTCGCCGTTTCAATTCTGGGTCAGCCAGCCGCTTGGGCCGGAACTTTCTTTGTCACCAACGATACCACTGAAGCTGAGTTACGGTTAGTCGGCGCTAACAACCAAGCCGAACTGACCGCTCAAAACATCAGCGGCGGCAATCAACTGTTGATTTGGCTTTTGGTAATTAGCGGCGAAGGCAACTTAATTATTTCCAGCAATGTCGCTGCCCC
>DATEUG010000012.1:0-3326 GCA_035283225.1 Patescibacteria group bacterium
AAGGAGGAGTCAAGCTAAAGCCGGTGTTAACGAAACTTGCCGACAACTTTCAAATTCCGCCCTTAAGCGTGATTAAAAAGGCGGTGACTAAAAAAACAAAAGGGATTATTATCACCAACCCCTCTAATCCGACCGGTTCGGTTTATGACCCTAAATTACTTTCAGCCTTAGTTGATTTTTGTGTCAAAAAGAAACTGTTTATCATTGCTGATGAAACTTACCGGGAGTTTGTTTACGGCAAAACTAAATTTAGGTCGCTTTTAACCTTTAAGAAAGCCGAGCAGTTGGTGGTGTCGGCTGACAGTTTTTCCAAGCGCTATTCACTCTGCGGGGCAAGGTTAGGACTACTCGCTTCTAAAAACAAGGCAGTCATGGAAGCGGCCAACAAACTGGCCCAATCACGGCTAGCGGTGGCAACCATTGATCAAATGGCAGCCTCAAAGCTTCATTTAGTCCCTCAAAGCTATTTTAAAAAGATTAAATCTGAATATGTCGGCCGCCGGGATGAATTGATGCAGGGCTTAAGTCGGATTGACGGCGTGACATTTTCCCGCCCGGATGGCGCTTTTTATTTAATAGCCCAACTGCCGGTTAAGAATGCCGAAAACTTTTGCAAGTTTATGCTAAATAAATTTAATCACCATCAAGAAACAGTGATGCTGGCTCCGGCCGAAGGTTTTTACGTCACGCCCGGAATGGGCAGAAACCAGGTGCGGATTGCCTATGTTTTAAACCGGCGCGATTTAAAGCGGGCCTGCGAGCTAATTAAACTAGGTTTGTCAACTTACTCTGGCTAGGGCGGTTTTGGCTTCTTCCAAATTGACGTTGTAAAAGACGGCTTTTTCGTACTCAGATCTGGCGGCGTCGCGATTGCCCTGGTCTTCGTAAATTTGGCCCCGGATAAGATAAAGCTCGGAATTGGCCCGGTTGCCGTTATTTAAGATTTGGTCGGTAATGGCAAACACCCGGTCGTAGTTTTTAAGCTGATAATACGCCTGGATCGGTTCCAACTGGTACCACAAGGCTCGTGTTGGCAGGGAGTTTTCTACTGCCTCGAATTCTCTAACAGATGATTCATAATCCCCAAGATGATAATAGGCGACTGATTTATTTAAGCCCCCGGGAGCAGAGTCTGCCGCTTTTTGCCAGGCAACCGCTTCGTCTAAGTCCCCGCCTAAAATAGCTTGAGCGATGGCTAACTTATCATTGGGCACCAGCACCAAATATTCAAAACCAAACTTGTCCCACAAGGCGTTAAACTCGTCATAAGAAAACCTTAAGTTTTTGTTTTGCAAAGAGTCATCCTGGATGATTTCTTGTCTTTTGGCATCGTAGCCCCTGACTAATCTAAAGTGGCCGATATCTTCATTGGGTTTAGTCCAGGTGCGGGTGATGACCGGCAGGTCATAGGCGATAAATCCTTTAAGGATTTCAATAGTCCCGGCCGGCCGAAAGTAAACAGTAAAGCCATATTCCTCAGCTTTTTTGCCCATTTCTTCTAAAGTGGTGGATTTGTCGTCATTATCGCCATTGGCGATTTGGTAGGGCCTTAAGGCTTGGCCTAACTCTTGCTGGGTGACATTAATACCGTAGTAAGACAAGGCCATGGCCAAACTGGCCGGGCCGCAGTTATTAAAGGTTTGGAAGGCGTGGTATTTAAGCGGAATAATTTTTTGCTCAGGAATCTCAAGATTTACCGGCACTGAAGCGTTAAAGCCCACTAACGGTTGAGATCTGGGAGAAGTGCCGAAGGCAGCATAAATCCAGATGGCGGCGCCGGTAATTACCAGTCCGGCTAAGCCAAGCGACAGCCAAGTTAGTTTTTGGGTATAATACACGGCAAGTTAATGACGGATATGAATCTATTTAATTTCAGACGCATCGTAACATTAGCCATGCTCATCGGTCTAGTGGCAGCGATTGGGATTTGGTTTAGAAACCGATTAAAAACCTCGACTCAAGCGCCAACCGCTTCACCTTTAATTGAAACGATCGAGCAGGTGGAGTTTACCCCTGAAGCCAGCCCCGAGCCGTTTGAGGAGCTAACCATTCCATATTTAAGAACCAGAAATTACGAAAGCTCCATGACCGAGCCGGTAAAAATTGCCGAAACCGAAACCTACACTGCCTACTTAACCAGTTATAACTCTGATGGTTTGGAAATTAACGCCTTACTGACCGAGCCAAAAGGACAACGGCCTTTGGGCGGCTGGCCGGGAGTAATTTTTGTCCACGGCTATATTCCGCCGGAAGAGTACCAAACGACCAGTCAATACGCCGCTTACGTTGATTATTTAGCTTCGCATGATCTAGCGGTGTTTAAGGTCGACCTTCGGGGTCATGGCACTTCCGAGGGGGAAGCGGGCGGAGCTTATTACTCTTCTGACTATGTCATCGATGTTTTAAACGCCCGGTCGGCTCTGGCCGCCACCAGTTTTGTTAAAAAAGACAGTATTGGTCTTTGGGGCCATTCCATGGCGGGTAACGTGGTTTTGCGATCACTTGCAGCTCAACCGGAGATTAAAGCGGCGGTGATTTGGGCCGGGGCAGGCTACACCTACACCGACATCCAAGAGTTTGCTATTAATGATAATAGCTACCAGCCGCCGGCAAGTGAATCTCCTCAAAGACAGCGGCGCCAGCAGTTGTTTGACGCTTACGGCCAGTTTGATCCCAATAGTGCTTTCTGGAGAAAGGTGCCGGCGACCAACTACTTGTCCGATTTAACCGGGTCAAACATTCAAATTCACCACGCTACCGATGATCCGGTGGTGGCAATTAATTACAGCCGCAATTTGGACCAGTTACTGACCCAGGCGGGGGTTAACCACCAGTTGGTGGAGTACAACTCCGGCGGCCACAACTTAACCGGTTTGAACTTTACTGATGCCATGGAAGCGACTGTTTCCTGGTTTAAAAACTACCTGTTATAATCTTTCCCATGACTCAAAAAGTATTTATTTTTGACATGGACGGAGTCTTGATTCGTAGCGAGCAGGAGTGGATCAAAATCGAGCGGGACGAAGGTTTATTGGAGGAAATGTTTGGAAAAGCAATAGCTGACAAGATAGCTGGGACAGTGGGAATTGCCATCGGCGAAATCTACAAACAAGGGATAGCCATGGGGGCAAAGATAAGCAAAGATAAATTTATGGAATTTTATGAAGCTGCGGCCCTCAAAGTTTATCGCCGCTGTCAAATTACTCCGGGCACAAAAGAGTTAGTCACTTACCTTAAGGATAATGGCTGGCTCTTGGCCTTGGTTTCTTCTTCGCCCATGCCCTGGATTAAGCTGGTATTAGATCGGTTTGACTGGAAAGACCAAT
>DATEUG010000013.1:0-6639 GCA_035283225.1 Patescibacteria group bacterium
CGGGCCAGCTTGGCCTACGATTATAAAACCTTTATGTCAATAAAAAGAGAGGATCTGGCATCGCAGAAGATTGGCATCATTTTAAATGCGATTGATGACAGTAAACTTAGAAATAAAGGGGAAATCTTAGTGCACTGGGCGGCGAAAAAGAGTTAGATGGACACGCCGGTCAAGATTTGATCGCGTCCCTCTTGATCTTTTTTAGCCTTTTCTTCCAATAGTTGCTGGATTTGTTCAGGTGAGCAGGCGGTTTTAGGCTCGGTACCGGGGGTAAAGTATTCGGTTTTGGTGGGGCATGAGGAACAGGAAAGCTGGCCGGTTAAAGTGCAGACATTAACTTTAATTAAACCGGCAACATTAGCAAAATGATGCGGGGGAGCATTTTTTAATAAAACCTGCATGATTTTATTCCAAATCGGCGAGGCGCCGGTGATGCCGGAAGCCACTTGGCTCATTGGAGAGTTGTCGTTGTTGCCCACCCAAACAGCAGTTAAACGATCAGTGGTGTAGCCAATGGTCCAGTTGTCACGTTTGTCATTAGTGGTGCCGGTTTTGACCGCCACTTGTGATTCCGGAATGTTTAAGTAGGAACGGCTGCCAAAGGCGGCCGAGCGGGCGATGGGGTCAGATAAAATATCGGTAAGAATGTAGGCAGTTGAAGGATTTAAGACCTGTTCCGGCTGGCAGTCAAAGCCGCAATCAAACCCCGGTAAAATCTTTCCGGTGGCATTTTTGACTTCCAGAATCGGCCGCAAATTGACCTTTTTGCCGCCGGTAGCCAGCGTCCCGAAAACTACCGCCATATCAGTCATTTTGACTTCGGCCCCGCCCAAAGTTAAGGATAGTCCGTAACGCTCCGGCTGGTTCCAGGTGGTAATCCCCATTTTCTCCCCTTGGGCAATCATTTTGTTTACACCGTATGAAGCCAGCACCTTTACCGCCGGGACATTGTAGGAATTAGCTAAAGCCGTTCTTAAGGTCACCGGGCCGTGCCACTTGCCGTCGTAGTTAACCGGTGAATAGGGTTTGCTTCCGGCTAAATCGTAGGTAACCGGACTGTCTTGGATTAGGGAAGCGGCAGTAAAGCCGTGTTCCAGCGCATAGGCGTAGTTGACCGGTTTGATGCTTGAACCTGGTTGCCTTAGCCTGGTGGTGACGTTGACCTGACCATCATTTTCAGTGTCAAAGTAGTCACGCGACCCAACCATGGCTAAAATCTCGCCGGTTTGAGGATTGGTGACCAAGGCGGCGCCGTTGGTGATTCTTAAAGAATATAACTGGTTAACTTCACTGGTGACGATTTCCTGAACTTTAAGCTGCAAATCCCAGTCCAGCGAAGTGGTGACGGATAAACCGCCCTGATCAACCATTGATTCGCTCAGAGCGGTTACTAATAAGTCTTTAACATACATAACAAAGTGGGGCGCTTTGATGTTTTGATATTGGGGGGCTAGGGTTATTTTTTGCTGCTTAGCCAATGATGCCTCCTGGGGAGCAATGAATTGATTTTGGACCATCAAGTTTAAAACTTGGTGCTGGCGATAAACAGACAGATAGGGGTTGGCGCCAAAAGGGGAATAGGTAGTGGGTGAGGCGGGTAGTCCGGCCAGCAAGGCAGCTTCAGCCAAGTTAACCTCTTTAATTGATTTGCCAAAGTAGGTTTGGGCGGCTTGCTCGGTTCCGTAAGCCGTGCCGCCGTAAGATACCTGGTTAAGATACATTTCTAAGATTTGATCCTTGGAGTACAAGAGTTCCACTTCCACCGCCAGCACTAACTCTTTTATTTTTCTGACTAAGGTCCGGTCAGGGGTTAATAAGGCCGACTTGACCAGTTGCTGGGTAATCGTTGAACCCCCCTGGAGATTTTGCTTGAAAATGATTTGGTTTAAAGATCTTAATATTCCTTTCCAGGAAATGCCGTTGTGGCGGTAAAACTGACTGTCTTCGATTGCCAAGGTGGCTTTTACAAAATAATCTGGAACCTCTTTTAAGCTAATTAAAGTTCGGTTTTGGTCTTTATAAAAGGTAAACAGCAAGGTGCCGTTTCGGTCATAAATTTTGGTTGACAGCGTTGGCTGGCGGCTGGTGAGATCGCTGGGGTGAGGGAGATCTTTAAGGATCGCCCAGTAAAACAATAAGGCGCTGGCGGCAACAACGGCTAAGACAAAATATTGCCACGGTTTTAACTCGGGGCGAGCAATCTTTAAGCGAAGTCGTTTTATCTTCGGAAGCTTAACCTTTGGTAATCTTACCCGCGGAGCTTTAACGGTAATTGATTGAAGCTGTTTAAGGCTCGCTTGAAATGCTTTAAAAAAAGCGACAATGACCCAAAAGATCGATTTGTAGGTCGCCCGACCAATATTTTCCAATACTAAGCCTGGCCAGCCAAAGAGATTTCTCATGCTCGGTATTATACCCTATAACTTATGTTTGACCAGAGGTTGGTTTGACGGTGTAAGGCTGTTCTTTAATCTTACCGTCTTCGCCGACTTCCTTAGGACAGTCATAGCAATATTCTTTCTGGACAGGATCAGATAAGATCAGGTGTTCCTGCATTTCCAGGCCTTCGGTTACCCCCTCGGCTGGTGGTCTTTGGGTGGCCGTTTCCACAAAGATGCCTTTCTTTAAATTGGGTTCCAGTTCCGGTTCGTGGCCTTTAATGAAATATTCGAATCTGGTTTCGCAGGGGTGTTCCGGGTTAGGCCGGTATCCTGAAAGCGAACAAACCTCCATGCCGATAACATTGTCCGGTTTTTTGGGCCATTCGTCCGGCTGGTCGGAAAGTATCTTTTGCATGATTTCGTGCCAAATTGGAGCCGCCCCGGAAACTCCGGAAACAAGATAGGGGCTCATCGGGGTGTTGTCATTGTTGCCCACCCAGGAGGTAACTAAAAACGAAGGGGTAAAACCAATCGTCCAGTTATCCCTTAAATCATCAGTGGTGCCGGTCTTGACCGAGACTGCGTGGCCGGGAATGGTTAACTGGGAACTTGAGCCAAAGGCGGCCGAGCGGGCACCATTGTCTAATAAAATGTGAGAAATTAAGTAAGTCACTTCGGCCGGCAGCACCCTTTCACCGGCCGGCAGTTGTTCTTCAAAATTGACCTGTTCTAAGACTTCACCTTTATAGTTTTCCACTTTCAAAATCGGGGTTAAGGGGACTTTTAAGCCCTGATTGGCAAAGACGCCGAAAGCGACAGCCATATCGACCATCCTGACTTCGCCGCCGCCCAAGGTTAAGGATAAGCCGTAGCGGGACGGGTCTTGAAAGGTGGTAATGCCCATGGCCGAGGCCGTGGCAACCATTGATTCTAAGCCGTTGGCGGCAAGCATTTTGACGGCCGGGACGTTGTAGGAGTTGGCCAGGGCAAAGCGCATCTGAACCGGGCCATGAAAGGCGCCGTCATAGTTTCTGGGGCAATAAAGCGGCTGACCGGCAACAGCAAAACAGGTGGGGACATCTAAAAACATGGTGGCCGGGGTGTAGCCGTGAATCAAACCGACGGCATAATTAATCGGTTTAATCGACGAGCCCGGCTGTCTTAAGCGGGTAGTAACGTTAACATTGCCGTCAATCTCGCTAGAGAAATAATCTTTTGAGCCAACCATAGCTAAAATCTCGCCGGTTCTGGGTTTGGTCACCAGTGAAGCGGCGTTAGAAACATTGGCCTTGGCTAAATCCGCGGTTTCTGTAGCCACCGCCGCCTCGGCAAATTCCTGAATGTTTAAATCCAGCGAAGTAGTTACCCGTAAGCCGCCCCGTTCGACCAAGTTTTCTCCGTATTTATCAACCAGCTGTTCCTTAATGAATAAAGAAAAATGAGGCGCCTTAATGTTCTGAGTTTGCGGGGCCAAAGTTAAGACGGTAGCAACTGCTTGGTCATATTGGTTCTGGGAAATATAGTTGTCCTGAAGCATCCGACCCAAAACCTGGCGCTGACGATTAAGCGAAGTTTCCGGGTTAGCGCCAAAAGGGGAGTAGCGGGTGGGGGCTTGGGGCAGCCCGGCCAGCAGGGCCGCTTCCGGTAAACTTAACTCGCCGGCCGATTTATCAAAGTAAAGCTGAGCCGCTTGCTCAATCCCGTAAGCCGTGCCGCCATAGGGGACATGGTTAAGATACATTTCTAAAATTTGATCCTTGGGGTAACGCACTTCGGTGGCAAAAGTTAAAATTGCCTCCCTTAATTTTCTTTTAATCGTCCGTTCAGGGGTAAGTAAGGTAGTTTTAACTAACTGTTGAGTAATGGTTGAGCCACCCTGAAGGTTTTGTTTAAAAACAATGTTAAGCGCGGCCCGGACCATGCCGCCAAAATCAAAACCATGATGGCGGTAAAAATTTTGATCTTCAATGGCGATGGTGGCCTGCTTCACGTAGTCTGGCAGATCAGAGAGAGTAATCGGAGTCCGGTTTTGATCAGCATAAATCTCATAAAGCAATTGGCCGTTTCGATCTAAGATTTTAGTCGACACCGGAAATTGATCAGAAGCCAATTTTGAAGGCGAGGGCAAATCTTTTAATACTACCAGTGTTCCTAAAAGCAATGGTAAAACTATCAGTAAAAACAGCCAGGTACGGCGGGGGTGTCGTTTTCGGTAGTGGTTAAAACGCGAAGATAAAAATTTAACAAAGTTTTTGACCTTTTTTGGCATGGCATAATTGTAGCAAATATGCCAAAATGCGATTAATCATGGTTGACCCCAAGACTCTCAATTATAAAAATGTCACTATTTCTGGGTTGCCTGGAGCCGGCTCTTCAATTTTGGGGCAAAAACTTAGTCAGGTTTTAGGTTGGGAGTGGTTTTCCGGCGGTGATTTTATGAGAGATTATGCGGTCAAAAAAGGTTTGTTTGATAAAACAAAATCGGTGCATCACTCTGCCTCGGTTTACGGCGATGATTTTGACCGCGAAGTTGATTACGGCATGAGAGCCACCCTAAAGAAAGAGTCGGGCAAGATTTTAGAATCTTGGCTGTCTGGCTTTGTCGCCCAAGGAATTAAGAGCACATTAAAAGTTTTGGTTTACTGTTCCAACGATGACATTCGGGTTGACCGTTTGGTTAATCGGGACAAAGTCTCAATCGAGGAAGCCAAGAGGCATATTTTTGACCGCCAGGAAAAAAACTTAAACAAGTGGACCCGGATTTACCAAAAAGAATGGCAAACCTGGGTTGCTCGCGACAAGCAATCACACCGTTTGGGTCAATACTTTAACTTTTACCACCCCACGCTTTACGACCTGGTGATCAATACTTACTCCCACGACCGAAGGCAAACGCTAAATTTGGTTTTAAAAAAATTAAACGCACCCAAGACTTTAATTAAATGAAGCGCCTGATTTTATTAGTCCTTACACTCTTTTTACTTATCGGTGCGCCGCTAAGGGCGCAAATGGTTGATTACTATTTGCCTTATCCCGGCTACTTGCCCGATCACCCGCTTTATTGGATGAAGATGGTCCGCGACCGGGTAGACTTATGGCTGGCGTTTAAGCCTCAAACTAAAGCGGACCGCATTTTAAATTTTGCCGATAAGCGCCTGGCCGCCGGCTGGGCCCTAATAGACAAGGGCAAGATTGATTTGGGGGTGAGCACGCTTACTAAAGGGCAGAAGTATTTGGATCAAGCGATTTCACTTAATCAGTATTTAGACCAAACCCGGCTGACCAAAGCTAAATTAAAGCACTGGGAAGTATTAAACCTGCTCAAAGACAAAGTTGGGGATAAGCATCGGGGAGTGATGGAACAAATGCTGGTGCGTTTAAACCCATCGGCCGAGTCAAGTCTGGTCGTGACTGTGACGGTTGACTTCGGCAACCTAAAAGAATCGATAACCGCTACCGCCTCGGCTCAAACACCACTGGCCGCGCTGCAAAAACTGAATTTGCCGCTTGAGCTGAAAACCTATCCCTTTGGTTCTTTAGTGGAAAGCGTTGATGGTTTGGTTAACTCAGCCAGCCAAGCCTGGATTTATTTTGTCAACGGCGAGGCCGGTCAGGTGGCGGCCGATCAACATCAATTAACTGCCGGCGATAGAGTCGAATGGCGCTACACAAAACCGCAATAATTATAATTCTTATCGCTCTGGCCATGGCCGAGCGGGTTTTTTTTGATTTGGGCCCGAACGTGGAACTGGTGACCTTAATGTCGGTTTTGGCGGCTGTTTGGTTTGGTGCCCGTTTCGGCTTAATCACAGCGGTGGTGTCGTTAATTATTTCTGATTTGGTGATCGGCAACACCAATATATTTCTGTTTACCTGGAGCGGCTTTGCAGTAATTGGCTGGACGGGTTGGTACTTAACTAAGTTTTCCGGCTTAAAGCGCATCCTTGCCGGGGGAGCGTTTGGTTTACTGGCATCTTTGTGGTTTTACGGTTACACCAACTTTGGCGTCTGGCTGATCGGCGGCCTGTATCCGCCTACATTGGCGGGTCTCGCGCAAAGCTACTACATGGGTCTGCCGTTTTTAAAGCTCCAAGCAGTCAGCAACGCATTGCTTTTAACGGTGGCAATGATAGTATTAGAATTGAAAGTTAACTTTAACAAGCAAAGCTTAAAGGTAATGGGAAGCCGGTGGAACTCCGGCGCTATGCCGTAACGGTTACAGCCCGAGGACCGACTTTTAAGTTATTTTCTCCCGAGC
>DATEUG010000014.1:0-4626 GCA_035283225.1 Patescibacteria group bacterium
ACCCGGACCGGCATTATCAGGTGTAAAAAGCCCGAATCCGCCGGCAGCTTAAACACACCCGGGGAAAGCGGCCCGGCCAATTCCAAGATTATTTCTTCAGCGTCAATCACATTTAAAAGCTCCAATAAATAGCGGCTGTTAAAGGCGATTTCACCGTTCTCGCCTGACTTTTGAACATTAACCCCCACCTCGTTTTCTCCCACTTGGGGGGCGTTGGCGCTAATGGTCAGGTTTTGATCTTCAACTTTAAACTTAACAATGTTGGCGCTGTCTTTGGCAAATACAGCCGCCGCCCTGACTGCCGCCAACAGCTCTTCCCGGTTTAACTTAAGTTTGGATTTTGAGATGGTGGGGATAATTTTGTCAAAGTCGGGAAACTCGCCCTCCAAAAGACGGGTAACAATTTCGACGTTGTCGGCTGATAAAATCAGCTGTTTCTCGGCCTCGCTGGGAGAAAGAAGCACTGTTTGCCCCTCGCTTTTTAAGCCTGATAATACCCGAGCCAGCTCGCTTAGGGCCCGGGCTGGAACGACCAAGGTTTTGGTTTTAGTCCCGGCTTTAATCCCGGAAACAGACTTAACGCTTAAGCGGTAGCCGTCTGTGGCTGCCAGCCTTAATGTGGTTTTATTAAGCTCTAACTTAATCCCGGTAAAAATCGGCCGGGCCTCGTCGGTGCCGGCAGACAGGGCCACGGCCGCAACCGTGTTAACCAGCATCTGCCTATCAAGTTTTAGCGCCTCGGCGCCCTTGGTTAAAGACGGCACCACCGGAAACTCCTCGGCGGCAATGCCGTTAACGCTGGCCTTGTACTTGCCCCCTACCACTGTCAGTTTGTCCCCCTGGCTTTCCAGCACTACCGCCTCGGGTGGTAGCGAGGCCACCATTTCCGAAAGCACCCGCGCCGGAATGGTGACTGCCCCCGGTTGTGACACCTTGGCATTAACCCATAAATTCATGCCCGTTTCTAGGTTTGTGGCTGACAGCTTTAATTGATTGTTTTCTGCCTTAAGTAAAATGTTTGATAAAACCGGGAGCTGGGCCCTGGTGGAAACAAGCCTACCAACGATTGCCACCGCCTGATTTAGATTTTCCTGGAGTATCTCTAACTTCATATATTAATTAGTAGTATTGGTAGTAGGGGTGTTGATAAGTGGATTATAGCCGGTTTAAGCCTGTTTGGGGCGACAGCAACCACGGTGGAAAAGCCGGTGGATAAGTTTGGGGACAGAGTGGTTTTTGTGGATAAGTTAGGCATTTTGTCCACCGGCGTCGTACAGCTGTTGACGAATTGTGGTTACATCCAGGCGCAGGTTTTCCGATACGGCTAATGCCTTAGTGATTTTGTCCTCGCCGTGCATAATGGTGGTGTGGTCGCGTCCACCCAAGACCCGCCCCACCTCCTCTAGCGGTAAAGACAGTTCTTTTCTAAGTAAATACATGCTAATTTGCCGCGGCAAAGCGACGGAGCGTAGGCGCCGGTCACCCTTAAGGTCAATCACTTTTACCTGAAAGTGTTCAGCCACCCGGCTTAAAACTTTTTGCACAGTTAGCTGTTGCTTGGGGCTGGTGACCTCACCGTTTATTTTGTTTAAAAGAGCCAACGCTAGCTCCTCGGTTAGGGGCTCTTTGCGGGTTAATAACTCTCCGGAAAGTCTTAGTAGTACTCCTTCGAGTTTTCGGGTGGACTCAACGTTGGCGGCAATCACTTGGGCCACCCGCATTGGCAGCTCAATCCGGCGCTGAGCGGCCTTAATCAACAAAATTGCCGTTCTTAACTCAAACCCTGGTTGTTGGATGTCAACGGTTAGTCCCCCTTCAAACCGGCTTCTCAAGCGGTCTTCCAAACCCTCAATTTCCGACGGCAAACGATCAGAGGTTAATACCACCTGACCACCCTCTTTAATGACGGCGTTAAAGGTGTGGAAAAATTCTTCCTGGACAGTGTTTTTACCGCCGATAAACTGAACGTCATCTAATAAAAGAGTTCTGGTTTTTCGGTATTTTTGCCTAAAAACCGGGGTGGTTTTGTTTCTAATGGCTTCGATAATTTCGTTGGTAAACTCCTCGCCGGTGCAGTAAACCAGGTTGGAATCGGGAAAATGAGCCAAAATTTCATGACCCACCGCCTGCATTAAGTGAGTTTTGCCTACCCCCACCCCGCCGTAAATAAACACCAGCTGATAAGTCTGACCCGGGTTTTTGGCGGCAGTCCGGGCGGCAGCGTGAGCCACCTCGTTAGAGGTAGAAACGGCAAAGTTTTTAAAAGTAAGGTTTAAGTTAAGGCCGGCTTTGGCGATTGCGTCAGAGTAGGCCTCGGCCATTAATTGGGAGGGGTCGGTGGAAAACAGGTCATCTGCAGTAGCGGCCGGTTCTTTTTTGGTTTGGACGATGGTTAATTCAATTTCGCAGGCCTTGTTTAAAGTTTTTTGGGCGACTTGTTGGATTTGGCCTAAAAATCTGTCAGCCACATAGTTTTTATGAAACACCGACGGGCAGCCAATAGTTAAAAGTTCCTTCTCTTGTCCTGAGGTGAGATTAACCACCCGAAGCGGGCTGACCCAAGTGGAAAAATTGCCGGGGGACAGACTCAGCTCGAGCTCGCTTAAAACAGATGACCAAACCTGACGAGAGTCCATACTCATATGTTTACTAACTTATCCACAGCCTGTCAACAAGAAGAAAAGGCGAATAAACCCGAAAAATAATCTGTGCTATACTCTTTTTATGGTCAAACGAACATTTCAGCCGCACAAAAGACGGCGCCAAAAAACCCATGGCTTTAGGGAAAAAATGAGCTATCGCGCCGGCCGCAGGGTTATAAAACGGCGCCGGGCAAAAGGCCGCAAAAAGCTGGCCGTTTAATTAATGCTTCCCCGCTCCCGCAGAATTCCCGGTTACAAAGTTAAACAACTTTTATCAGCTCCGGTGGTGAAACGAACCCGGGGGCTGACGATTAAAGCCGCCACCAATGATCTTACCCATCCCCGCTTTGCGGTTGTGGTTCCCAAAAAGGTGGCTCACAGTGCAGTTGCCAGAAACCGCTTAAAGCGCCAAATGATGGCATCAATTGAAACTCATCTTAACGACTATGAAGCGGGAAAAGATTATTTGTTCTTAATTTATGAAATCTTTGGCTTTAAAATTGATTAAGGTTTATCGTCACAGTCGCCTACTTCACCTGGCAGAAGGTAGTTGCCGGTTTACCCCCACCTGCTCGGAATTTACTTATCAGGCAATCGACAAGTATGGTATATTAAAAGGTTCGTGGCTGGGTTTGGGTCGCATTGTTCGCTGCCACCCCTTTAGTAGCGGTGGCTACGACCCAGTTAAATAATATGTGGAATACTTTATTTTTTCAACCCCTGGTTAATGCCTTAATTTGGCTGTATTTAGTTTTGGGCCAGAACTTTGGCCTGGCAATTATTGCTCTAACCTCCATTATCCGCGGAGCCATGGCTCCGCTGACCGCCCCGTCATTAAAATCGGCTGAAAAATTAAGAAGCCTGCAGCCGGAGATATCGGCCTTAAAAGAAAAATACGGCAGCAACAAACAGGAGTTTGCCAAAAAACAATTAGAACTTTACCAAAAATACGGCGTCAACCCGGCGGCCGGTTGCTTGCCTCAAATCGTCCAAATCGTGATTTTAATCGCCCTGTTTCAGGCGTTTAACCAGATTTTAAGAAGTAATGGTGACACCATGGTTAAACTAAATGAGATTTTGTATGCTCCGCTTAAATTAGCCGAAGGAGCGGTGATTAATACCCGCTTTTTATACCTGGATTTGACTAAACCGGACACGTTTGCCATTCCAGCTATAAACTTTGGTTTGTTTAAGCTGGATAAACTTCCTGGCCTGTTTTTGATCGCTTCGGCCGTGACCCAATTTTTGTCTTCAAAGTTAATGATGCCGGCCAGCTCGGCTACCATTGCCAAGGCCCAAAAAACCCCACAACAAGCTGATGATATGGCCGCGGCGATGCAATCGCAAATGCTTTATTTGATGCCGGCAATGACTTTGTTTATTGGTTTTAGTTTCCCCTCGGGGTTGGTTTTATACTGGCTAACCTTTTCACTTTTAATGTTAATTCAACAACTATGGCTGAAGAGAAAAAATTAACTGCCTGGCTGACTAAACTTTTTGGCCACCTGGGGATTGAACCCAAAAAAATTAGTATCAGTAAAGATGACACTGGCACTTACCAGGCCCAAATTGATTTACCCGACGAAGATGCCGGCATGATGATCGGTTACCACGGCGATACCATCGCCGCCCTACAGCTACTTTTGGGCGCGGCCCATTTTAATGAGGGTGAAGATAAAGAGTGGAAGCGGGTAGTAGTGAACATTAACGACTACCGCCAAAAGCGCCAGGAATCTTTGGAGCAGTTGGCGCAGGACACGGCCGAAAAAGTTAAGCAAAGCGGCCAGCCAATGGCCCTTTTTAACTTAAACCCGTTTGAGCGGCGCTTAGTCCACATGGCTTTAGCCAAAGACAAGGAAATTGTCACCCAATCAGAGGGCGAGGGGAAAGACAGGCATTTAATTGTCGCCCCCTTCGACCCGGCTCAGGGTAAACCCGGCAATGAACAGTAACTTAGTAATCCATGCTGACGGCGGGGCCCGCG
>DATEUG010000015.1:0-6735 GCA_035283225.1 Patescibacteria group bacterium
ATAAATAATCCAGGGTTAACAATCTCTCGGAAATACTGAAGCCAGGGTCGTGCCTGGATCTCGGCACTTAGCGGCAAGTTGGTTCTAAATAAACCCTTACGCCACTGCCAGCCGGTTTTACCATCAACAGCAATATTAGGATCATAAAGCAGATTTGTTAGCCGATTTCGCAGCGGCGCGTAAAAATTATTGCCAAACCGCTGGCCCCATCCGGTGTCAGCCAGGCTGGTTAAAATGTCAGAAAATAGCACCCGCCTAATTTGCCAGAAATAGTCAACCACAGGTAAGGCGTTGACGATGGTGCCGACGGGAATGCCGACAATATTCATCGCCAGCACTTGAGGCGGCAACAGGTTTAAGAGCAATGATCTTAGGGCAAAACCTTTAATCGGCAGACGGAAATATGGATGGCGCCACAAAAAGGCGGAGAAGCGGGTGATCGGAGCGCTCCAAGGGCTGTTAGTAGCTCCAAGCCATTTTGTTAAGCGTGGTTGTTTGAGGGGGTCAAAGTATTTAAGATTGGTTTCAATTCCCACCTTATCGTAGCCCAAAATTCTGGAGGTAGGCATGTAAACCGGTCGTTCAGCCCCCAAGCCCCAAAACGCCCGCCGCATAAGCGGCCCGGTTTGCGTTTGCTCAAAGTACCATTGGACCTGGGCCGGCATCGCTCCCAAACCAGGCAGGGTGATGGGGGCGCCGCTGGCAATGTCAATTAAAGGGGTACCGTTGGTAATGTTTATCAAACCCGTGGTATAGAAAGCGCCCAAGCCCCCACTAAGGATGCCCGGAGCAATGGCAAAGGGTGAGTTGGGGAAAAGCACTTGCCCCAACTGGCTGCCCAAATAAAATGAGGAAAACGTGTTTAGGCTTAAAGTTCCTTTGAACAAACTTCTAAGGTTGGTGCCGAAAATCCGGGCCGAGGTGGCCGTTGGGCTACCAAGAATGCCTTCAGCAATATAGGCGCGGACGACATTGTAGCCGGGCACTAACCGCATGATTCGGGAAAGCGCGTAGCCGACGCTATTAATGGCGGTGCCGCCGACTAGCTCCCAAAGGATACCGCCGACCAAAGCGCCTAAATAAGTTAAGGGATCGCGGTCAGTCCGGCGCAAGTGCTTGGCAATATTGGTAAGCGATCTTCGACTGATGCCGCGAAAAAAGTTACCGGCATCAGCCCCCAACTGATTTAAAATCTTACCCTTTTTATAGCTGATTATGTTCCGGCCGTCATAGCGGTCCATTAAACGGCTTAAGTTTTTGGACGCGGATAGAAACGCTTTGCGGCTGATTTCACTTTTACTTGACCGGTAGGCGTCACGTGCGTGTTTATGTATTTTTATAGCGTGGTTTAAGTCATGTAAGAATTGGTGCTGATAAACATGTTCGAGTAAATGACCGGTGGGTGATTTGGTCCAGCGGTCGATTCTGTCGGCGGTTTTTTCGGTGAAAGAGAATAATTTATAAAAAGCGGTTGGGACGATTCGGGTGATCGGTTGAAATTCAACCTGACCATATTTGCGGTCATATTTGTTCCGACCATATTTGCCGGCATATTCGTTGTAAACTGGCGCCATCGAATAAAGAACTTTGACGCCCGGCAGTCCGGCATTGGCCAAAATGGCAAAGCCTAGCCGAAACGGCGCCCGAATTACTTCAAAAGATTGATGTTCCAATTTTTTAACCGCCCGGTCAATGGCATAAGGATCAAGTAGGGGGGAGATGCTTTGGGTCTGATAAAGCTTGGTGTCCACACTTTCCAGTAGCCGCCAAGCGTCGCCAATGGGCCCGAGAAAAGTTTTAACCATTTCTCCTGTCGCCCCGTCTAAATAAGGGGCCAGATTGCCTCGAGCTTGAGTCAACCAATTAGTTAGGTGTTGGCCGGCCACTTGAGCGCCGGAGGAGATGGCCAGTCGGGAGGCAGATTCCGGAGCGGTCAGTCCGCTTCTGGGATCGTGAGCCACTTTTTCGTAGTAGTCAAAGTAAGATTTGGATAGTTGTTTTAACAAAAGCTCCAAATGCTTGGCCTGCTCCGGAGTGTAGGCGCGTTCCCGTGGTTGAGGAGCAGGTTTTACCGCTGTTTTTTCCAGTTCTTCTGCCGTTCTTTCTGGGATTTCGGTTTGGGCGGCTTCGGCCTGCGTTTGGGTTTCAACCTTTGGGCGGGTGATTGGTCTTAAAGCGGGATTTTTTTCTACGGTATTTTTTAAAATTGAATTTATCTCTTGGCCGCCTTTTTGGATTAGGCGGGATAGCCGCATCCGTTGTGTCCCTAATGGTTCGCTCCAGCGGACCTTTCTTAAAACCTCGTAAGGCGAATCTTTAAAAGCCTGAAGCAGTTCCTGGTCGGATAGGGCCTCAGGGGTAATTTTGTTGGTCAATAAATCATCAAGTAAAACCATAAGTTTATGTTAACGCCGCAGTAGTTTTAAAGGAAGTAAAAAGACTAAGTTTAAAGTTAAGACTAAGGCAAAAATGGCGGTTAAAAGCCAAAATAAATTGGTCGAAAGATCAATGAGGCTAATTGGCAGATTTAAATTGGTCAGCTGGAAAAGACCCAAGACGATTAACAATAATACCACCGGAAAGGCGGCGGCTTGCAGGTCGGACGGGGAAGAAAACATGGTATTACTGATGGCAAAAATAAGATAGTAAAACAACAAGTGCCAGTAGTTAAAAACAGGGAGGGCAAGCTGATTTAAGTCTAATCTTAAACCAACTACCAGAATCAGCCACAGGGTAATGGTGCCGGCAAGAAACGGAGCTGTTCCTATAAGGGTTAAGCGAATCGGATCAGTCATGCCAATTTGAGCCGAACCCAATCTTAATTGGTCTTTATCTAAATGAGGTGATAAAGAAATGTGGCCGGTTGGGACTTGGAGGATTTCAGCGGTTAAAAAATGAGACAACTCATGTAAAAGTGTACCAGGGAGCAATAGAAAAAACAAAGCATCAACCGGAATTAAACGAATTAAACGGTGAAGTAGGGCCCGGGAAGAAAAATAAAGGGCAACGGCTGCGGCGATAAATGCCAGCAGGGAAACAATCATGTTCTTTTAATTGCCTTTAAGAAATCGTTTGGCTCTTGGCGCTGGAAAAAGGGTTGTTTGGAAGCAAGATAAGCACCGGCGATCAAAACGACGCCGATTAAACCGGCAAAAAAGGGTTTCAGGGTTTTTAAAAACCACCAACTGGCCGCAGCCGAGCCGGCTAGTACCGATAAAAGCGAAAAAGCAATGATGCCGGCAAGATTGGTCAGCATTTTGGTTGGGGCAGTGCCGACGCCCGCCGGCCACGCCTGCGGCGAAGCGCTGGCGGGCAGGTCGGCTGTTTGCCCCATCATGCTTTTTAGCTTTTGGAGCTGATCAGCCGCCACCTTAACTTTGCCGGTGTAGTTGCAGGTAGGGCAGCCAGAGCCACCGCAGTTTGGGCAAGTCATGATTTGGAAGTCAGGCATATTATTTAATTTTATCCGGCGTCCAATCGATAGAACTGCCGGATTTTAATTTGCCGGAAATAATTAACTCGGCGATTGGCTCCTCGATGTGATTTTGAATCAAGCGCTTTAAGGGGCGAGCACCAAATTCTTTGACATTACCTAAGTCTGCCAGTTTATTCAGGGTAGCGCCGGGGATAGTTAAAACAATTTGTTTTTGTTTTAACTTTTCCGTTAATTTATTTAACTGCAGCCGGGCAATCTGTTTAATGTTTTCCAAACTTAATGAATTCATAATAATAATGTCGTCAATCCGGTTTAAAAACTCGGGCCGTAAATATGAGGTCAGGGCTTTCATCACGTCAGTCCGGCCCGCTTTTTGAGGGTCGTCAATAAACTGAGACACATCAATGTTTGAAGTCATGATGATAATCGTGTTTTTAAAGTCGACTGTATGCCCCTGGGAGTCAGTCAGCCGGCCGTCTTCTAAAACCTGTAAAAAGATATCAAAGACTTTGGGGTGCCCCTTTTCCAGTTCATCCAAAAGAATCAAGGAGTAGGGGCGGTGACGAATAGGATTAGTTAATTGGCCACCCTCTTCATAGCCCACATATCCTGGAGGGGCGCCGATTAGCTTGTCAGCCGTGTGGGCCTCGGTAAACTCGGACATATCTAACCTAATCATCGCTTTTTCAGAGCGATACACCGTCCGGGCCAAGACTTTGGCCAGTTCGGTTTTCCCCACCCCGGTTGGGCCCAACAAAAGAAACGAGCCGATTGGCCGATTGGGGTCATTTAATCCCGCCCGGGAGCGCTTAATCGTGTCGGCGATGGCTTTGACCGCTTCTTTTTGGCCGATGATTTGGTTGTTTAAGCCTTCTTCTAGATTTAATAATTGAAGCGACTCTTCTTGTGATAAAGAAGTCACCGGAATGCCGGTTCGCTGGGACAACACCCTTTTAATATCTTCAACGCTGACCTTATCGTGGCCGGCAACCTTAGCGCCGCTAGTGGCTTCATCCAAAAGGTCGATGGCTTTATCCGGTAAAAACCTGTCAGTGACGTAGCGGCTGGAAAGATCCAAAGAGGCCTGTAAGGCTGCCGGCTCAATCGCTACACCGTGGTGTTTAGTCAGTTTAGCGGCAACACTGGTAAGAATTTTTAGAGACACTTCTGGTGACGGTTCCTCAACATAAACTGGTTCAAAGCGCCGCTCCAAGGCCGCATCTTTTTCAATGTATTGGCGGTACTCATCAGCGGTGGTGGCGCCGATGATATTTAAATCTCCCCGGGCCAGCGCTGGTTTTAAAATGTTGGCCGCGGTCATGGCTCCGGCGGCTCCGCCCGCGCCCATGATCATGTGGATTTCATCAATAAAGACAATAATGTTGCCGGTCTTTTTCACTTGGGCAATAACGGCATTAAGCCGTTCTTCCAGTTCTCCCTGGTAAGCGGTGCCGGCCAGGAGCGAAGTTAGGTTTAGGTTATGGATCTGAACGTTTTTAAGTAAGGGGGGGACATCTGCATTGGCAATTTTTAAAGCCAAACCTTCAACAATGGCGGTTTTACCCACTCCGGGGTCACCGATTAGAATGGCGTTAGATTTAGTTCTTCTGGCCAAAATTCTAATTACCTGATCAATCTCTTTATCCCGGCCGATGACTTCATCAATTTTGCCCATTTTGGCTTTTAAGGTGACGTTTTCAGCAAAGTTGTCTAAAGCGGCGGCCTTGGCTCCGGCCGGGGCAGCCGGTGCTTTTTCCTGGATCAGGCTTCTGACCACTGTTTTATCCAAAGGAGACTGGAGGTAATCATTTAAGGGGACTAAAAAGTGGGCCGGTTCAACCGCCGGGGAATTGGTGGTTAAAGATTCGCCGTAAGCTAAAAAGATAATTGTTTTTAAGGTTTTATCCATCACCACTTTTCCCGCCTTACTGACATTTTCAGGCTTGGGTAACCCCTCTTTGTAGGTTAAAGAAGTATTAAGCTTAGACAACATCGGCTGGACCTCAGGGCGGAGGGCCAAAATTTTAATTAAATGCCAGGGGGTAGCTGTGGCCGAACCCTGTTTGCCGGCCAAATTTAAAGCATCGGCTACAAGTTCTAAGCTGTCGGGGCTAAATTGCGGGGCAATGTCGATTGGGGTTTGCATTTGTTATAGAAAATAAGTTAAGGTTAGGGCGACTAAAATTAGGGTGACGACAGTCAAACTTAAGCGTTTAATGACAAACATTTGCTGATCCCGGGACCGTCCTTTAAAATCAATAAAATCAGGCAAATTAAAAATTACCGGTTGGTCGTCTTTAAGGCCATAAAGCCCCTGGTGGCCGCAGTAGTCGCAACCCTTGCCCTGGCAGCGATCACAAGTGACCACGGAAATCGGTTCGGCAGGCTCGAAGCTCATGAATTTATCTTACCAGAATTTACAATTCTTCGGTGTAATATTCTTGAGTCGAGTAGTCAGCAAATTCCGGCAGACTTAAAGTTTGTTCTAAGTCGCCCTTAGGGAAATACCAGACCTCAAAAATCACATCACCAATGGGATTGGCAAAAAATGCCAACCCCTTTTCCGGATAAGTAAATAAAATTACACCTGAGTTGGAGTCCGGGCCGTAAAGTTGAGCGTAATCTTCTCCAAGAATTCTCAAACGTGATTTTAAAGAAGTGTCAGGGGCGTCATAAAGCCGTTCGCGGATAAAACTGACTTTCCCATCAGCCACGGTGACCTCGTTAGGATTGTATTGATTGTAAGAAGGATAGGAAAGAATGTTGGCAGCAGTGCCGGAAGGCTGGGTGTTGAGCGGCTGTCCCAGTTTGGCAAAAACATCAGACTCACTAGCTGTTCCCGGAGGAATTTGGCTAAGCTGCAACTGAGCGACAGGTGAGGCGGTTGGCCCTGGTTGCGGTTGTTCCTTTGGCGTGGTGACAAAAATAAGGATAAGAACAATCAGCGTGAGGACGCCTAAAACAGCGGCAACAATCTTGGTTGGTTTTTTCAAACTAATATTCAAGGCCACCGAACATTACCTCCTTAGCAAAATTATAATGCGCCGGATACTCTCGTGGATAGTTAATACCACACCACCGGGGGTTGCAGTAGTATTTAACGCCAACATATAGTCCGGCGGTTTCGGCGAAATCTTCAAAGTCGGTCTTGTCGTTTGGATAAGTGCGTAAATACCCGCCATCCCTGGAAATCACACCCTGGGACATAAACTGGGTAAAAAGCGTAGGGTTCCTGGTGCTGACAATGTGGCCGGTTTCGTGGGCAAGAGTATAAATCGCCGTTCCCGGGTTAGAAACAC
>DATEUG010000016.1:0-2002 GCA_035283225.1 Patescibacteria group bacterium
CCACGGATAAACGCGGAAATATTCATATTATTCCAGCGCACTTAGCCGCCGTTTCTCCTCTCTGGCCGAAATAACCCCTCCCGACTTGTCCAGATGAAAACTCCTAAAAATAAAAATGCTGATGTGTTAGGATAATTCATGCCCCAGAGGACAAAGTTGCCGCACTAACTGTACAATGTACAATGGCGGCATGTTTCATATTCGGACAACTAAAACTGCTTCCGGCGCGACGGCAGTCCAGGTTGTCCGGTATCGCTATCGAAACAGAGTTGTTGCCAAACATATCGGCAGCGCTCACTCGGAAAAAGATATTGCCTCCTTAAAGAAAATAGCCGCTCAATGGATCAGACAAGCAATCCCGCAGCCGCCGCTCTTCCCGCCGGAAAAACAATGGACTCCCCTGCCATTGGTGTCAACCGACCAACTTCGCAATCTTGGTTTTCATCATACCTTTGCCTATGAAACCCTGACAAAACTTTTGCGCCTGTTCTATCCCGACGGCGGCAGATACCGGATGATGCTGGACTTGGCTTTAATCCGGATTATTAAGCCTGCGTCTAAGCTGGAATCGTTTACCCTCCTGGAACAGCTTTTTGGCATCCATTACCGGCGAACCGATTTTTATCGCGCTATCAGTTTCTTCCCGGTATTAAAGGAAACGGTGGAAACAAGCGTTATCGCTCAAGCCCGGCAACATTTCTGTTTTGACTTCAGGATTGTTTTTTATGATGTCACCACATTGTATTTTGAAAGCTTTACCGAAGATGAAGACAATCTTGATAATCAGGGAAACGTGATTGAAAAGGGACTTCGGCGGACAGGATTCTCCAAAGATTTCAAATTCAATCAACCCCAGATTGTCATCGGCTTGATCGTTACCAAAGAAGGATTTCCGGTGTCATACGAAATATTTGAGGGAAATACGTTTGAAGGCGGTACCCTCATTCCCCTGATTGCGGGATTTAAAAACAAGTACGCGATAACAGATTTAACCGTGGTGGCCGATGCCGCCATGATCAGTTTTGAAAATGTCAACAGACTGAAACAGAATGAATTGTCATATATTGTCGGAGCGCGAATAGCCAACTTAAAGCGGGCTGAAATGGAAACAATTGCCGCTTCCCTGGGCGGGCAATCACAAAGTGAAAAAGAACTGGCCAAAAGAGACGGGGTGTCAACCAGGATAACCACCGAGCGGGGCTTATTGATTTGCGACTTCTCAATCATCCGATACCGGAAAGATAACAGAGAAATGGAGAAACAAATTCAGAAAGCCCAAAAGTTAATCGAGAAAAATACCGGGGAGAAGAAAACAAAGTTCCTGATGCTGAAAAAGGCCAAAAAGAAGAAAGGGGACAGGGTATACACACTCAATACAAAACTTATTGAACGGACAAAACTGCTTCTTGGCATTAAAGGCTACTATACAAATCTGGCGGAAACTCCCGACAAAACAATTATTGACCAGTACCACAATCTTTGGCAGGTGGAAAAGGCGTTCAGAATTGCCAAGAGCGATTTACAGACACGCCCTGTTTACCATTTTAAAAGACAAACCATCGAGGCCCATATTCTTATCTGCTTTATGGCGCTGGCAGTGTGCAAGTATCTGGAACTTAAAACGAAAAAGTCAACTAAGGCTATTGTCAAACTTCTGATGCAAGTCACTGACGCCAGGATTCTGCATACCCTGACGGGTGAAGAAATTATCCTCCGTTCCGAGATATCCACAGAAATCGAGGAAATCCTAGAACTGCTTTCATTGTCGCACTAATTTAGCCGGTTTTGGACAAGTCGGGAGTTTGGTGTTGTATGACGTGACCACGCTGTATTTTGAAGTCCAAGAGGAAGACTCTTACCGAAAGCCGGGCTTGAGCAAGGAGCGGCGGCTGGAACCGCAAATTGTCATCGGACTATTGGTAGATCAGTCCGGCTTCCCGCTGGGGCTTCACAGTTTTGAAGGCAATACCGCGGAAACCAAAACTATCCTGCCGGTTATTGA
>DATEUG010000017.1:0-5209 GCA_035283225.1 Patescibacteria group bacterium
TCTAATTTCAGACGCTGAAATACTTGCTTGCACATATTTTACATATAAAAACATTGGTTTTCCTGACATTAAAGTAAAAATAAACAGCAGAAAGGACCTAAGAGAAAGATCTCATGTTTTTGATACTTATCCCATGGAAAATTTGGAGGGAGAAATTAGCATAGATATCTGGAATAAAAAAGTTAACTCTTTTTTCCAATCATCAGACAAAATAGAAAAAATTGGAAAAGAAAGAGTCACCAAAGAACTGAGAGAAAAAGGATTTAAGGAATATGAAATAGAGGTAATGAATACTCTTCTAAGACAACAAAGTAATGAATATATGACAAATGAACTTAGAGAAATCATTAGATTTGCAAAAGATCTTGGTGTCCCTGAAGACATATTTATATATTCCCCACTTATGACGAGAGGGCTAGATTATTACACAGGTATGATTTTTGAAGTGTCAATTTCGGAATTATCTAGTTCAGTTGGTGGTGGTGGACGATTTGATAATCTAATTAAAAATCTTGGAGGGCCTGATACTCCAGCAGTCGGGATGGCGTTCGGATTTGATCGTACTGTTGAGGCAGCTGATCAGCTCAACTTAATTCGGCAAAAAAATTCTAGTTCTAAAGTATTCGTAGCAATTTTTGAAGAAACAACTAAAAAATCTTTAGACACCATTAGAAATTTAAGGGAAAATAATATTCCCTCAGAATTGTCAACAAGTATTCAAAAACCTATTAGTGATGAAAACTTAATTAATATAATTGAAAAGAAAAGAAATAAAGAGAAAACATTCAAAGAATTACTTCAAGCACAACTTAAACTCGCCAATGATAAACAGATCCCATACGTCATTATCATCGGCCCGGAAGAAACGGCCAAAGATATGGTCACCTTAAAAGACATGAATGCCAAAACCCAGGAAACTTTAACCCTGGATGAGGTTATTGCTAAGCTAAAATAGCCCATGTCTGCCCGGAAACAAGCCTATCTTCTGCTTTTAGTTAATGCGATCATCTGGGGCGCGGCTTTACCCATTGTTAAACCCGCCCTTAACTTTATTTCCCCTTTCCAGTTTTTATATTTTCGCTATTTAATTGCCGCGGTCATCATTACTCCGGCTCTAATCTATTTTTTAAGCAAACAGCTCCTGACTCTAAAACAACTGGCAACGATTATTGGTTTGGAACTTTTGGGTACACCCTTAGCCCTGGGTTTACTCTATACAGGATTGGCCCAAACGGCTGCGGTAGAAGCCTCACTGATTGCTTCCACTTATCCGCTGTTAATCACTTTAGGCGGAGTCTACTTACTCAAAGAGCGGGAAGAACCAATAGAATGGCTGGGGTTAATCATTAGTTTTTTGGGGGCGGCCTTGCTGATCATGGAACCGGTGGTTAACGGCCATCAATTGAAACTGTCTTTATCAGGAAATCTACTGATTGTAGCTCACAACTTGGTCATCGCCGCTTATTACTTATTAGCCAAACGCTGGTATAAAAACCTGTCCAAATGGCTGGTGACCGGGATCGGCTATTGGGCCTCGCTGGTAGTTTTATTTGTAATTGTCAGGCTTTCCGGCGCTTCTACCGGAGTATCTTTACTGGCAAATCCGACGGTGGCTTTAGCCTCAATTTACATGGGCATTTTGGGCTCAGTCATAGCCTTGACAGCTTATATTAAAGGCCAGGACTTAATTGAAGCATCGGAAGCAACTTTATTTTCTTATTTAACCGGTATTTTTGCCTTGCCGGCGGCCTTTTTAATTCTGGGAGAAGTACCGACGCCGATTCAACTTATGGCAGTGGCAATTATTGCCGTTGGGGTGCTTTTGGGCGAGTACCGCAAGGCTTAAAAATCGTGTTATAATCGCTTTTGTTATGAAAGCAGATATTCATCCTAAATACTTTGCTGATGCGCCGGTTACTTGCGCTTGCGGCAACTCTTTTTCAACCGGCTCAACTTTGCCAGAAATCAAGGTGGACATTTGCTCGGCTTGCCACCCCTTTTTCACCGGCAAAATGAAGTTTATTGACACTTTGGGCCGGGTGGAAAAATTCCAAGCCAGAATGAAAGCGGCTCAAGCCAAAAAACAAACCCAAACAGTCAAAAAAGCTAAAGAGTTTGAAGCCAAAGATAGACCAACCACTTTGAAAGAAATGATTGAAAGACAGCGTGGTAAACGTTCCTGAATATTTAAAACCGGAAATTAAAAGGCTTGACGCTCAAATCGCTAAGGCCAGAGAGCTTCTGTCCGACCCCCAGCTTAAAGCCTTAGCTGAAGAAGAAATTAAAACTCTTGAAAATCAAAAACAGGAATTGTTAACCCCAAGCAAAGAGCCGGAAACTGAATCAAGTGATGATAAAGAGCGACAAGGCAGTGTCATTGTTGAAGTCAGATCAGCCGCCGGCGGAGCCGAGGCTAAACTCTGGGCCAAAGATATCCTTTCGATGTACACCCGTTTTGCCAACTCCCTGAAACTGCCGGTTGAAATTTTAGATGAGGGGGCAATCAAGATTAAAGGCAAAAAAGCCTACTCTTTGTTTCAGTTTGAAGCCGGAGTCCACCGGGTCCAGCGGGTGCCTGATACGGAGGCTAGCGGCCGGATCCACACTTCTACGGCCACAGTCGCGGTCCTGCCCGAAGTGAAAGAAACCGAAGTTAATATTCATCCAAATGATCTTGAAATTCAGTTTACTCACTCCTCTTCCCAAGGAGGACAAAACGTCCAAAAAGTTTCTACCGCGGTCAGATTAATCCACAAACCGACCGGCATTGTGGTTAACGCCCAAACCCAGCGCTTTCAGGAACAAAACCGCAAATTAGCCATGGAAATGCTCAGAAGCAAACTTTACCAGTTGGAAGAAGAAAAAAGGCTAGCCGCTTTGGGTGCGGCCCGATCTGTGATCGGCCGAGGGATGCGGGCAGAAAAAATCCGCACCTACAATTTCCCTCAGAATCGGGTGACTGATCATCGCATCAATACCTCCTGGAAAGCTTTAGACAGAATTATGGCCGGCGATCTTCTACCGGTTATTGAGAAGCTTCAGTCAGCCCTGCAGTCAGAGTAATGGTTTTACCGTCCCGATAAACTTCCAAAACCAGCTGATCCCCCACCTTTTTACCCGACAAAGCTTTAGGAATACTGTTTTCCTCGGTCAGTTCCAACCCGTCAATTTTGACGATAATATCGTTTTCCTTTATCCCGGAGTTTGAGGCCGGAGAACCGGCTATAACCTCAACCACAAAGGCACCCTGGGGAACGGCATTTAAAACAGCGGTTTTTTGATCAATTTGCTGGTAGCGAACACCCAAAAACGGCCGGGAAAACTTGCCGGTAGTATTAAAGTTATCAATCGCTTCTTTGATGACATTAATCGGAATGGCAAAGCCGATGTTTTGGCCTGAGGCCGAAACCGCCACATTTACCCCAATCACTTCAGCTGAAGAATTTAAAAGCGGCCCGCCGGAGTTACCCGGGTTAATCGCCGCATCGGTTTGAATCACGTTATCTAAGCGTTCCCCGACTCCACCCAAAGATGAACCGGCTGAGATCCCCCGGCCTAAACCGGAAATGACGCCGGTGGTGACGGTGGAGCGAAACTCGCCCAAGGCGGTGCCTATGGCGATGACTACCTGGCCAACTTTAAGGTCATCAGAATTGCCTAATTTGGCGGCTTTTAAGTTAGTTTTTCCTGTTTCCACCTGAAGGATCGCTAAATCATTGACCGGATCACGGTAGATTTTTTCGACATTCAGCTCAGTATTGTCAGCCGCCACCACCCGATATTTTGCCTCTAAATCAGAAACAACATGCTTATTGGTAACAATTAAACCTTCGTTAGCCTCAATGATAAAACCCGAGCCAATATCCTGATTGATAAGCTCCGGCTGGCTGGAAATTCCGAAAAAACTTAAGGGACTAACTGAAAAGCTGGCGCCAATAGTTACTACCGACGGCGACACAGTCTCAACCACATTGATAATTGCGTTTTCCTCGGTCAAAATTTCCCGGTAAACTTGGGTGCCGGTTGGGGTACTTGAGCGGGGCCACCATTTGGCTCCCAAACCAAAGCCAACTGCCAAAACGACTATGCCGGCTAAAACTAAACTAAGTTTTTTTAGAAGGTTTGGCACTATAACAATTTTAAAGCTTCAGTTAATTGGTTATCAACCTCGGGAGTGTCTGTATTTAACTCTATATTAAGATCCGGCTCAAGCCCTTCAGTGTCATTGACCCAAGTACCAGACGGAGTTAACCATTTGGCACTGGTGATATGAAGACCGGCACCATCACCCAAATCCAAAGCTTCCTGGATTGTGCCTTTGCCAAAAGTTTTAACCCCCACCAGTTTGGCCCGCTGGTGATCTTTCAAGGCTCCGGCTAAAATCTCTGAAGAGGAAGCACTGCCCTGGTTGACCAAAACCACTAAGGGCACTTTGGTTAATTTGCCGGCATCAGTGACTGAATAAGAGTCGATCGCTCCGGTTGCGTCTGCCTGTTTAACTACGATTGTGCCAAGAGGTAAAAATTCGCCGGCATAGCGGACCGCACCCTGTAAGTAACCACCGGGATTGTTTCTTAAGTCCAAAATTACCCCTCTTAAACCGCTGCCTTTCCCGGTAATCTGTTTGACCGCCTCATTCCATTCCTCTTCAGTCCGGCCGCCAAAACGGGAAAGTTTAAGAAGCGCCACTTGCTGATCGTCACCCACCCAGGTTAGCTCAACGCTTTTAATCACAATCGTGTCCCGCTTAATCGTCACCGTTACCGGTTCAGTTTCGCCTTCATGAATTAAGGTCAAAATCACACTGGTACCCTGCTCCCCCCTGATTATCTCCACCGCTTCGGGTAAAGACATATCAACGGTATCGGTGTCAATTTTTTTGCTTTCGTCCTTAATGTGAACGATGTAATCACCGGCTTTGATCCCGGCCGCTTCCGCCGGTGTGCCCGACAAAGGCGCCACCACCGCCAGGTTATTGTCTTTAAACCCAAGTTGGATGCCAACTCCCTCAAAAGCGCCGTCAAGCTCTTCCTGGGTCGACTTATTATCTTTAGGCGGCAAAAAGACGGTGTAAGGGTCACCCAAGGCCGCGGTCATGCCTTTAATCGCCCCCCAAACCATCGCTTGCGGGTTAACGTCGTCTTTGATCAAATATTGTTGGTCCAATTTATCCCACACCTGCCAAAACAAATTCATGTCAATGTTTTGT
>DATEUG010000018.1:0-3562 GCA_035283225.1 Patescibacteria group bacterium
GGGCTTTCTGCCAAAAGCACCGACTCCCCGTTAACAGCATCAATCCCTTCAATCCCTAAGCCCGTCGTTACCACCGGCGTTTTAGCAGCCATCGCTTCCAAAACTTTATATTTCGTTCCCCGGCCGTTTCTGATGGGAGCCAGTAACACTTGGGCCCGGTTAAAAGCTTGTCTAATATCGTCAATATCACCGGTAACTTTAATTTTAGGGTTTTGGCCCAACTGAATAATCTCAGTCGTCGGGTTTCTGCCAACAATCCAAAGTTTAGCTTCAGGCAGCCGGGCAGATATAAACGGCCAGACTTTTTTTGACAAAAACACGGCCGCGTCTTTATTTGGCAGCCATTTAAAGTTACCGACAAATAAAACTACAGGTGAAGATTGTGGCCGGGGTGAAGTCTTTGATTTTTCAAAAAAATTAATGTCCACGCCATTGGCAACTACTTCCACCGCTTGCCGTTTCACCGAGCGCTGCATCATTCTTTTGTCACCCGCTGACATCGCCGCTAAACTGGTGGCTCTCCGCCAAAAAAATTTCTCCCAGAGCTTGATTTTATAAACGTCAAAATACAAAAATGGCTTAAGCAGTACCAGTTTAAAGTCTTCAACAAATCGCTGGTAAACCAAATATTCAATCGTTTGCTCGACCAATAAGGTCGGCACTAAAGTGGCCGGTAAGTTAGGCATGACGTAAAACGTTTCGGCGTGGATCAAATCGTATTGGCCGGTTGATAATTCCCGGGCAATTGCGCGCCGAACCGAAAAAGATAAATAGATCGCCACCAAAAAAGGGTAAGGGGTAAAAGCAGCCAGCAAAATGTTGATCGGGTTCCAGGCCGGCCGGCGCTGAAAGACTTCAACCTTGTTACAAACCTTTTTTAACTTGGATAAATGCTTTCTTTCTTCGCCGGATCTAATAAAACTAAACAAGGTAATCTGGTGTTTCTGGCTTAAGTTTTTTAAAAGATTGTAGCTTCTGATCTGCCCGCCGGAGTGCAACGGATACGGCAGGTAAGGCGTCAACATCAAGATCTTCATTTACAGTTAGTCAAATCAATGATGAGGTAGTCGCCGGTTTTAGCGACTAAGGTACATTTGTTTTCTAAAAATTGGGCCACATCGTCATAATTGACCGAAACATAGGCAGTGGCACCTTTGGCTATTTTTTCTTCAATTTCCACCCCATCCGGCCAGCCGTAACGGTTGGTTTGGTACAAAAAGGCCGGGTCGCCGTCATAGGGGGCAATCACGATCGCTTCAGCGGGTAAAAGCTTATCGGCAGCCAGTCCGGCAGCGACAATTTCCGGGTGGTTGATATTAAAATAACCCCTGACTTCATACCAGCCGAAAGCCAGAGAAATCAACAGCAAGCTTAAAGCTAAAACCAAACTTACCAGCTTATTAAATCCCCGCTTACTTTGGTCAACCAGCCACCAGAAACCTAGAGAAACAAGAATTGAACCCACCGGTACCACCGGAATTTGGTAGTAGTCGTGGTTGACGTTGCCTTTGGCAAAAATGGTCATGTATAAAGCCACTGACAGTAACCACATTAAAATCAAGGTGCCGGCTTTGTTTTTCCTTAGGCTCGCTGGTATCCCTAAAACAAACAGGACAAAACCGCCGGTAGCAAAGATTAACCGGTTTAAACGCTCAAAAATCAGCCAGCGAAAAAAGGCGCCGGTAAACCTGATGTTATCCCCGTTTAATAACCAGGTTGAAGCAAAAGTGCCTTCCGGGCGCATCGCATAATGCCAGCGCCAGAGTAAAAAGGGAATTAAGGAGATAGCGGCGATGAAATATGCTTGTTTGTCTTTAACCACTGCCACTCCCCGATTTACAAGCACCCAATATAGCATCGGGATAGACAAGAAAATGGCGTAAGGTTTAACCAGCAAGGCCAGGCCAAAGGTTATTCCCAAGAGTCCGGCCGTAATCCACTTTGGCTTTTTAGTCCAAAGATAAGTTAAGTACAAACTGGCAATCGACAAAGCCACAAAAGCAGGATCGGGCATGATTACCCGGCCGTAATAAATACTGTACGGATTTAAAGCGTAGTAAAGCCCGGCCAAAACCGCCACTTTTGGGCTAAATAAGCTCCGGGTTAAAAAATACAGGCAAAGCGCGCCCAAAGTAGCCAAGGCAACGCTGACCAGGCGGGCATAGGTGACATTAATTCCAAAATTTTGGTAGACAACGGCGACGATAGCGTTATAAAAAGGAAACTCGTTAATAAACCAGCGATTGGGGTTTTCCAACCCATACTCATTTAAGGCTAAAAAGCTGTCGGATTGGGGGAATAGAAGATTAAAGTCGGCTTTGACAAAATTGCGGGCCACTGCCGCCGTGTCCGCCTGACGCCAGGAATGCCAGTCAGCCACCGGGTTGTCAATTTTATAAAGCCTGACTGTAAAAGTCAGAGCCACTAATGCCAGCGGGATTAACCAGTTAATCAGTTTTTTCATGCGCCAGAGTTTTGACTGCCAAAGCTAAAATGAGGCCGATTAGCGACCAGTAGCCATAAGCGATTTTTGAAGCTTCAAAGACGTCAATGTACAAAGCATTGGCCAGTAACCCGGCCGTCAAACCGATGCCGGCAGCAAACAAGGCATAAGTGAATGGTTTGGAAGCAGATAAGAACGCCCGCCACAAAGTTTTAAAGATGACCCAAAAGATCGCTAAAAAGCTCAAGGTGCCCAATAAGCCGGTCTCACCCAGCATTCTTAAGAAATCATTGTCTGTCGATTCAGCGATAGTAAATTCCCAAACATTAGCTTTAACCAAGGTGGAATAACCGGTGCCCAATAAGGGGTTGATTTTTAAAGCTTTGATGGCATTGGGCCAAAGCGTGTCTAAGCGGATGCCGACCGACAAACCATATTTTAAAGCATTGGCCGAGTAGTCAACGTGGATGGTTTCCCCGGAAGTGGTCGCCAGATAATCAGCCAAGTTCTTGTAAGGCTCGTTGTAAACGTCGGCCGGCTTGGGAGCCGGGGCTGCCCCGACGGCTGGAGTTGGCGGTACATCGGTCGAGGTTGCTACCATTGCCAGCTGCTGCTCCGGAGTTAAGTTTTCAGCTAAAGGAATGGCATTCTCCGGCGGGCTTCGAAACGGCCTTAAGACCAAGTCTTTAACGCCCTGGAGTTTAAAAATTTGGGAAAATCTTTCTGATAAATCTCCAAAAGAAATCATCACCAAGGTAGCCAGCACCACCACTACCAGCCAGCGGCCAATCACCCATTGCTTAGGCTGTTTTTTTAATAAGACCGCAAAAGCAACGGTAATACCGGCCATAAACGCCAACCAGGAAATCCGCGAAGCTGACAGAATTAATAACCAGTACTCGACTATCGACAAAGACAAAGTCAGCCACCTGACCCATTTTTTGGGATGAAGTAAGCTAAATAAAATTAGAGGAATTAGAGTCATCATGATGTAAGCCGCCAGGTCAAAATGACCGCCAAAAGTTGATAGTACCCGGGCGTGTTCGGTTAGATACAAAGCAATCCCTTTGGAAAACTCCCGGTTCATGGTCGAGTAAGCCGGCCAGTAAAGATACTTTT
>DATEUG010000019.1:0-3598 GCA_035283225.1 Patescibacteria group bacterium
TAATTCTGCGGTTTCTTTGTCCCGCACCTCGCCGACCATGACAATGTCCGGATCCTGGCGCAAAAACGACCTTAACCCGGAAGCAAAGGTCAACCCGGCTTGAGGATTAACCTGCACCTGGATAATGCCGGTCATTTGGTACTCGACCGGGTCTTCCAAAGTCATAATGTTGACCTTGGGTGAGTTGATTTTGGATAAGACCGCGTAAAGCGTCGTGGTTTTACCTGAACCGGTCGGACCGGTTACCAAAATAATCCCGTGAGGCACCCGAATGGAGGCTTGCAGGTTGGTTAAAGCTTTACCCCGAAGCCCTAATTCGGGCAGATCGGGTACTTTTAAGGTCTTCTTTAAAAGCCGCATGACGATTTTCTCGCCAAAGACCGAAGGCAGTGACGACACCCGTAAATCGACTTCCTCTTCGCCGGCTCTAAAATTAAACCGGCCGTCCTGTGGCAGTCTCTTCTCATCGATTTTTAAGTGTGACAAAATCTTAATCCTACTGATAACGCTATCATGAACATTTTTAGGCAAAATCAGTTTTTCATACAAAATGCCGTCGATTCGGTAACGGACCCGGGTCTTTTGCTCCAAAGGCTCGATGTGAACATCAGAAGCTCTGGCTTTAATGGCAAACTCTAAAATAGTGGAAACAATTTTGGAAATCGGTGCTTCCCGGATTAAACCTCCGGCCAATTCAGTATCGGCTTTTAACTGACCGGCTTGAGCCGATAAAGTGTCCTTTAAAGCTTCGGTGACTTCGATTGATAAACTTTGGGCATATCTATCTCTGATCGCCTTGGCAATTTTAGTGGGTTCACCCAAAAACGGCGCCACCTTAAGGTTGGTTTTTCTTTCAATAAACTCTAAGGCCGCAAGATCAGCCGGGTTAGCAATCACCAGCTGAAGTATTTGTTTATCTTTATCGACGCTAATCGGCAAAGCTTGATATTTTTCGGCTACTGCCAGGGGTAAAACGGTCAGGGCTTCAGGAGAAACACTGGTCGCCCCCACGTCCAGGTAGGGCACTTTTAAAATCTCAGCTTTAGCTTTGGTCAGCTCACTTTCACTGACCAAATTATGCTTTAAAATTAAAGTTTCAAAATTAACGCCGCTGGCTAAACCTTCTTTTTTAAGGCGCTCATAAGCGGCAATGTCCAGGCTCTTATTTTTGACCAATAAATCAATAAGCCTGGTATCTTCTTGGGCAGGCATACGTTAAAATTGTAATATAAAACTATGTTTCACGCTACCTTAATTATCGGCGGCACTATTACTAAGCGCAGACAGCAAGCGGAAAAATTGACGGGGATAGCTTTGGTGGCTGCTCCGGATGTACTCCTGGTTAACCCCGAGCCGTCAATCACCATCAACCAGGTTCGGACTTTAGAAAAGTTTTTAGCCCGCCGGCCGCTTGAGCTTAAAACTAATATCTGCGTTTTATCTGACGCTGATAAACTAACTCTGCCGGCCCAAAACGCTTTATTAAAAAGCCTAGAAGAGCCGCCTAAAAGTGCTCAAATTATTTTACTAGCAGAAACCACTGCCAAACTTTTACCCACAGTCGTGTCTAGGTGCCAGGTAATTGATTTAGGCTTTGGTGGGGAGCTTAATCCTGACGAATTAAAAAAGCAGCAGCAAATTTTTGAGCAAATAACCAAGGCCCCGGTAGGGGAGCGCCTGACCCTGGCCCAAGGCTTTGCCGCCGACGCCAAAACTTTTTGCCAATCCCAGCTTTTGTTTTTAAGACAACCCTTAAAAAAAGCCAATCTTAAACTGGCCAAACTCCTGGTTCAAAGTCTTAAATACCTTGACGCCAATGTTAACCCTAAGCTGGTACTTGAGTTGCTACTTGTTAATTGGTAGGATGAAAAGTTCTATGCCAAAGAGTGCCAATACATCAACCTATACTGCTAAAGACATTACCGTCTTGGAAGGCTTGGAACCGGTTCGGAAACGACCGGGCATGTACATCGGCTCAACCGATGAAAAGGGCTTGCATCACATTTTAACCGAAATAATTGATAACTCGGTCGACGAAGCGATTCCCGGTTTTGCCAAAAACATTTGGATTAGCTTGGACAAAGAAGGCAAAGCGACAGTCGTCGATGACGGCCGGGGCATACCTATAGATAGGCATAAATCCGGCGTGTCAGCCCTGGAAATCACCATGACCAAACTTCACGCCGGCGGCAAATTCGGCTCGACCGCCTATCAGGCATCAGCCGGTCTTCACGGCGTCGGCTCATCGGCAGTCAATGCCTTGTCTTCGTTTATGCGGGTAATTGTCAGGCGCGACGGCAAAACCGTTTACCAGGATTATAAGCGGGGCCAACCGGACTTTAAAGTTAAGGAACTTAAAACTGACAAGGACTTGAAGGCGGTTCTCCTGATTGATCACTTCCCCTTGCCCAAAACTGAATCTTTTACCATCAGCTCGTTTTTACCTGATAAGGAAATCTTTAAAAAAACGATCGAGTTTAATTTTACTACTGCCAAAAACTTGTGCCGCGAGCGGGCCTTTTTGATCGGCGGCTTAACTTTTCACCTGTTTGACGAACGAAGCGGCGAAGAAGCCCATTTTTATTTCGACGGCGGGATTAAATCGCTAATCAAGCACTTAAACAAAAACAAAAAACCGCTTCATGAGATTATTTATTTTGACAAGCAGTTAACCGACACCGGTATTCCCGTCGGCGTCGAGGTCGCCTTGCAGTACACTGATTCTTTTAATGAAAACGTGATGTCTTTTGCCAACGTGATTAATACCATCGACGGCGGCACCCATTTAACCGGTTTTCGGATGGCCTTAAACCGGGTGGTCAAGGATTACGGCGAGAAAAACAATTTGCTTAAAGACTTAAAGGGTCAGTCAGCTTTAGCCGGTGACGACTTAAAGGAAGGTTTAACCGCAGTGATTTTCGTCAAAATGCCTTCTAATGACATTCAGTTTGAATCGCAAACCAAAAGTAAGCTTAATAATCCCGAAGCTCAATCAGCCGTGTTTTCGGTCGTTCGCGAAGGCTTAAATACCTTTTTTGAAGAAAATCCGGGGGAAGCCAGAAAAGTTTTAGGCAAGATTTTATTGGCCGCTCAAGCCCGACTGGCCGCCCGGGCCGCCAAAGACGCAGTGATTCGAAAAGGGGCCTTGGAAGGTTCAACATTGCCGGGAAAACTAGCCGACTGCCAGGAAAATGATCCGGAACAGTCAGAACTATTTATCGTTGAGGGTGATTCTGCCGGCGGCAGCGCCAAGCAGGGGAGGGACCGAAAATTTCAGGCAATTTTACCTTTAGGCGGCAAAATCTTAAACACCGAAAGAGCCAGACTTGATAAAATCATTCAATTCCAGGAATTAAAGGATTTAATTATTGCTATCGGCATGGGTATTGGCGATAGCCTAGATTCACAAAAGTTACGCTACCACCGGATTATTATTATGTGCGATGCCGACGTTGACGGTGAGCACATTGCCACCCTGCTTTTAACCTTTTTCTACCGCCACATGCGGCCGATCGTTGACGCCGGACACTTATACATTGCCTTGCCGCCTTTGTACAAAATCAGTCACGCCCAAACGGTTCACTACACCTACTCCGAA
>DATEUG010000020.1:0-2365 GCA_035283225.1 Patescibacteria group bacterium
TGGGGGCTTTTAGGGTTGGGGCTGGCCGGACTGGCCAGGTGGAAAATAAAGTTAATTTTCAAATCGTCAATCACTTGGGGCAGTTTTTTGACGATATCAGCATGAATCAGCATGAAGTGGTCGTTATCCATGAGGTGATCAACGTTGTCTTTGCTGCCGGTAATGAAGTTGTCAACGCAAACTACCCGGTAACCGTCTTTTAATAAACTGTCGCACAAATGGGAGCCAATAAATCCCGCGCCGCCGGCCACTAGACAGATTTTGGCGCCGTCTGGTCTAGCCATATATATTGTGATATTATCACACTAAATGAGGTTTGTCCTAATCTTTACCCCCGTTATTATTGCTTCTTTGGGCCAGTTAATTTTAAAGTCGGGGATGAATCAAGTCGGCCAGTTTGAGCTTGTCAAAACCTTTACAAACCCCCTGGTTTTACTCGGTTTATCTTTTTACGGCGCCAGCGCCATCTTATGGCTGCAGGTTTTATCTAAAGAGGCCTTAAGTTTTGTTTACCCACTGGTGGCGATGTCTTATGTCATTACTATCTTTCTATCTCGAGTGGTACTGCATGAGCAAGTGCCAACCTTAAGGTGGATGGGTTTAGCAGTGATTGTTTTGGGGATTTTACTGGTTGCCCGGTCTTAAAATGAAGCCATGGCAGACGCGAACCGCCAAGGATAGCGCCATTGTTACCGTTGGCATGGGCCTGTCGACTATTTTTGGGGCTTTAAGTATTTTTGCCATCGCCCGCTTCCTGGGCCCGGCCGATTTTGGCATTTATGTAACCGCTTTGGCCATCGCGGTGATTGTGACTGATTCTCTCGAACTGGCTATTTCCGGTTCAATTGTAAAGTTTGCTTCTAGGGCAGACGAGAGAGCCGCCGGTTTTATCAAGTACGGCTTTTATTTAAAACTGATTTTAGGTTTGGGCTTGGGCCTGGTTTTTTGGCTTTTGAGTCGGCCTCTGGCTAATTTACTCTCTTCCGAATTAATCAAACCCTTGGCCGTTGCCGCCTGGTTTATCCCGGTTCTGTTTTTAACTCGCTTTCCCCGGTCGCTTTTACAGGCAGGCAAACAGTTTTTAAAAGATACCAGCTTAGAGGCAGGGACAAGCTTATTCCGGCTACTGGCAGTAATTGGTTTTTATCTGACAGGGAGACTGACAGTCAACAGTGCTTTGGCGGCTTTTTTACTGGGAGCTTTAGTAACTTTTTTAATTGGCTCGCTGATGGTTTCCTGGAAGTTTTTAAAAGCACCGATAACCACTGACACCAGGAATCATTTTTTCTCCTTTCAGAAATGGATGACCTTGGCTTACGTGGTAGCGGCAATTCACGGCCGGATCGACAACCCCTTGGTGCTAAGGCTATCCAGTCCTGAAACCAGCGGTCTTTACCAGGCGGCTTATCGCTTTTTTATGCCGGCGCTGCAGCTGGCGGCGGCTCTAAGCTTAGTCTTTGCTCCCCGGTTTGCTTCGTTTCCTGATCTTAAGACCAGCCGTGAGTATATGTTTAAAGCCAGCCGGTTGACCTTAGCTTTAGGTTTATTGGTGTTAACAATCATTCCTTTTGCCCGCAGGTTGGTTAATTTAATTTTTGGGGCTGACTATGCCGGCTCGATTCTGCCGGTCCAGATTCTGTCTTTGGGTTTTGTCGCCTTTGTCGCCGGCGCACCATTTGTGGCTTATTTAATTTATGCCGCCAACCAGACCAAGCTTTTTTTGCTGGTTAACTTGCTTCAACTGGTACTGCTAGTCAGCCTGGATTTTGCTTTAGTGCCTAAACTTGGCGCAATCGGGGCAGCTACAGCCACCAGCACGACCTTAATCACAGTTAATCTGCTGATGGCCGCTTTGGCGCTTCTAGATGTTAAAAAGAAAAATTAAAGTCGCGATTTTGAGTTTTTACTCCGGCTTAGTCAGCCGGGGAGTGGAAACATTTGTCACCGAGTTATCCGGCCGGGTCAAAAATAAAGTCGATTTGAAAGTTTACCAGGCTGACAAACTACCTGGTCCGGGAAATAAATTAAGCTATCTATTTGCCGACCCGCCCAGTCTGGCGATCAAGCGATTTACTCATAAAGTTTTATTAACGCTGGAGGAGAATCCGCCGGATATTATCATGGCTTTAAATAACGGCTGGATGAGCTTATTAACAAAACTGTTTTGCCGCCGTCATCAAACCAAACTAATTTTGGCCGGTTTTTCCGGCATTGGCTGGGATGACAAAGTTAATCTTTATCTTAATCCTGATTGCTTTGTCGCAGCTACCAAGTTTCAAGCCCACTGGGCCAAAAATATCAACTCGAAAGTCAAAATTGCCACGATTAATATTGGTGTTAATACTGACAGGTTTAGGCCATTAGG
>DATEUG010000021.1:0-4027 GCA_035283225.1 Patescibacteria group bacterium
AGCCTTTGAGGTTCGTGCAAACGGAAAATTACTCCTGTCTCAAGTTTGCCTAAAAGATTGCTAGTTTGATAAAGCACCGTCTGCATTTGTTTCTTTTCTATTCCTTTTTGTTTTTCTAAAACTTTGTCGGCCATTCTGATGCCTGCTTCCACGTCTTTGACCGGATGAGGGTGAATCCGAGAAATACCATCAGATTCACGCCATTGAGGAATGACTAGGCTACCATCACTTTCAATTCTGGCTTGACTACCATAAACTGCCGGCAAGCTGTTTAATTTTTCTTTTATAAGCATGTCCGGCGGCATCACTCTTGCCGGCCTGGCGTCAATTCGAGTACTCATAGCAGCCGGATTATAACATCTCAACCCTGTCACCGACCTTAGTCTGGTGTTGTTCAATCCAACCGCTGTTAACTTCCAAAACTTGAATTACCGGTGCTTTGGGTTGGACTGTCATTGGCGGCTCATTGGTAAGTTTGTCAGGAGGAGGAATATGCTCGCTAAGATCAACCACTAAACTATCGTTAATCCAGACAAAATCCAAAGGAAAATTCATGTCTTTCATCCAAAATTCGTGCCGCGCCGGAGAATCAAAAACAAATAGCATTCCCTCGTCCTCTGCTAAATTGATCCGGCCGGATAAACCTAAATTTCTGCCCGCCTCGTCATCGCGGATCTCTACTTTAACCGTAGACTTGCCAACCTGAAGACGCGAACCGGTGCTGATGGTTTTGAGCCAAAAGAAATAACCGGCTAAAGTTAAAACTAAAGCCGCTAATAACCACCTGACCACTCCGGTTTTAATAGCCGTAGTTAGGTATGGCCGGCGCTGACGGCAGATTCTGCATCATTTTGTTCATCATCTCACTCATGTCCTGAAATTGGGCATCGGTGGGTGGATTGAACTTATCATCAGAAACTACTGTCGGCAGACAGCGATAACTGGCATTTAGATCGGGACCGCTAACTTCTGTCTGACCTGTAGGAGTAGTGTAACCGGAAGCAAGAGGGGCGGCCGAAGCTGAAAGGTCGATACACGTTTTAACGCCCTGTTCCATCTGGTCTCCCCAAATGTAGTTGCAGCCGTCTTTTCTAACCATGTAGCCGAGTTTGCCATCAGTGGTGGACTGGGTATACATCATCTCGCCTTTAACATAGATTTCGGCGCTGTCGGCTCCACTTGTCCAGGTACACTTCATCGGCACGTTGCGGCCCATCGCCTCCATTATGCTGCCGACGAATTCACTTGTTTGTGAGCTACCTGGTTGACCTAAGTTGGTCAGACCACCCTGCTTGGATTGCATGTAGAAATAGCCGCCCAGCAAAAGGAGTAAAACTACTACCACTATTACAATTTTATTCACTTATCCTCACCTCCTTTACAAACTACAGCCGCTTTTGGCGGCCAAGGTTTCTAGGGGTACTTCGCCTTCTAAGCGTGAACCGTCACCAAACTCCCAGGTGGGATAACCATTGATGGCGGCATCCTGACACTCTTTTACTTGACCCTGACCTCCGGGAAGAGAACATTCAATATATTTCACCTTGGAAAAACTGTCGCCAAACATCTTTTTCTGGTTGGCGCAGTGGGCACACCAATAAGCGCCGTACATTTTGGTGCCTTTCTCGGTTAAGCAGACGGCCAAACCGTCGTACTGACCGAGTTTAACGGCTGATTTTGTCGAAACGACCGCAAAAATCCCCACCGGGACCACGACAAATAGAATCATGGCGAGGATGATGAGAATTGTCTGTTTATTAACCTGCATCAGTTTAATTTAAAAACTTTTAGGTCCTCTATTGAAGTTATCTCGAGGCTGCATGGGTCTGGCAATGCTAACGATCATTTTGCGACCTTCGAAGTCCTGTTCATTAAGCATTTCAATCGCTTTGTTGGCTTCTTCTGGGGTAGACATGGTCACAAAACCAAAACCCTTGCTTCTGCCTGATTGTCTGTCAGTAATTACGACTGCGTCAGTAACGGTGCCAGCTTTTGCAAACAGCTCTTTTAATTGGTCGGCCAACACACCATAGGCGAGGTTGCCGACGTACAACTTACTATTATCCATTAACTAATACTCACCGCCCCTCAAACGTATGTAGCGATTGTACCAAAAAATATACAATCAAGCTATAATTAAACTGTGAATAAAATTTGGCAGGCAGTTATAGTTCTTTCCCTGATCGGCATTGTTTTGGCCTCTTATCTTTTTTATAACTACCTGGCCCCCTCACCTTTAACTCTTTGTGATATCAATGCCACGGTTAACTGTGACGCCGTTACCAAAGGACCTTTAGCCGAGTTTATGGGTGTCCCGGTATCTTTAGTCGGACTAATCGGCTACGCCCTTATCTTGGTGTCCGGAATTCTGAAAAATAAAAAATTGCTTTTGTTCATGAGCAGTTTTGGGATGCTGTTTTGCTTAAGACTGACTTACCTGGAAATCTTTAGCTTAAAAGTGTTTTGCCCTGTCTGCGGCGCCTGCCAGCTGGTGATGCTAACCTTGTTTATCATTGGCCTAAAACTGTATCGAACGAAAGCCGAATAATTTTATCGTCTCCTAAGTTGATTGTGCCTCGGCCATCGCGGTTGCTGGTCGACAGATACAAGTTGTTATCCGGTCCTAACCTTAAAGCTCTTAACCGGCCAAACTGATTGGTCAAATGACGCTTTAAGTTAACCAGGTTACCACCGTTAATCTCAGCTTCGTATAGAGTTGCTCCTCTCAAACCGGTGAAAAACAAACGGTTGCCTGCCTCGCCGGCAGGCGGGCCGATAATCACCATCCCTGCCGGCGCCCAGGTGTCATCAGCTCCGGATTGCATTGCCGGCGTAATCATTCCAGGTTGAGTTTCGTCTCCCTGAATGTTGGGCCAGCCATAGTTTGCCCCCGGCACAATTAAATTGATTTCGTCAAAACCAGAGGCAGTGCCGGAAGGACCATGCTCTGTTGCCCAAAGTCGCCCCTGACTGTCCCAGGCTAAGCCCTGGACATTACGGTGGCCGTAAGAATAAACTTCCAGATTGCTACCATCATCATTAACTCTTAAAATCTTGCCGTTTAAGCTTTCTTTATCTTGGGCCAAAGCCTGATTTTGGGCATCGCCGGTTGTGATGTAGAGTTTGCCGTCAGGACCAAAATCCAATCTGCCGCCATCATGATTGCTGTTTCCCAGAATCCCCTCAACAATTACCTCCCTGTTAGTTAAAGTGTTGTCTTCAAGTTGGTAGCGCTCTACCCGGTTTACCAGTTGATCATCTTCTCTGGCAGTTAAATACAGATAAAGCTGTTGGTTTAGTGAAAAATTAGGATGCAGGGCCAGACCCAGTAAACCGCCTTCACCGACATGAACTACACCGCCAACTTCAATCACCTGCCTATCCTGAGCGTCAGTCGAAGGACCAATTATTAATAGTCGCCCGGGCCTTTCAGTTACCAACATCCGGCCATCTGGCAGCCAGCGAATCTCCCAGGGAATATTTAAGTTATCCGCTACCACTTCAGGACCGGTTGATTCTTCGCTGGTAGTTGGGGTTACCCGTGGTTTAAGGACTTGCTTAATTAAAGCGTCTTTTTGGAAGTAGATTACCAAAGCAACAACCCCGAGCACGGCAGCGACTAGTCCCACTTTCGTCATCAACGGAGAAAACTTACGACTAATTCATCTCCTGGCTGGATCACTTTGTTTAAAGCGTCTGAATCCCTAGCGCCATTTAAAGTAAAACTTAACTCTCCTTCTTCACCTGTGCAAAAGGTTTGCCCGGTGCCGGTTACCAGACAATCTTTGTCTAACTTAAAAGGCAGAGTCTCAAAAAAATATTGCCAGGTAGTGTTAGCTTTTTTAACCTGAATCAGATTAGGATTGTCAACGGTAATAAAAACGTCAGTCGACAGATTATGATACATGCTGGCGGTAAACACCCTAAAGGTGCCGTGAGTGTAGATGGCAAACTTAGCCGTGTAATCAATGGGTTCAGGCGAACTAACCACCTCTACAGCTGGCTGTTGATAGACAGCCGCAACTAT
>DATEUG010000022.1:0-2703 GCA_035283225.1 Patescibacteria group bacterium
GTCACCGGCACGTAATCGCCATAACCAACGTCGGTAACAGTCACAATCGCCCACCAAATACCATCGCCGATATTTTTAATCTGAAAGGCTCTTTCAGCCGGCACCACCAAAACTCCCAAAGCCAAAGATAAAACTACCAAAGCCAGTAAATACTTTTTTAATTTCTTAACGTGCGAGGATTTATCATTAACCGGTTTCATTTCATTAACGCCTCAAATTCTTCTGATTCTAAGGTTTCTTTAACCAATAACTCTTTGGCCACTTTATCCAATTGCTTTCTATGTTTTAATAAAATCGCTTCAGCTTTGATCACGGCTAAGGCGACAATTTTATTTACTTCTTCATCGGCCCGGGCTAGTAATTTTTCCGACACTTGGTTTGGTTCATACCAATTAATTCCCAGTTCGCCCAAATCGGCTCGGGCGCCCAAGCTCACTGGTCCTAAATCGCTCATCCCCATGGAAAAGACCATGTTTCGAGCCAGCTCGGCCGCCCGGGTAATATCGCTGGCAGCCCCTCCGGTTAGCTCATCAAACACCAGCTTTTCCGCCGCCCTGCCGCCCAGTAAGGAAGTAATTTCCGCCAGTAAATGGGATTTGGTTTCAGTATAACGATCGGTTTTGGGCGGAATTAAAGTGTGACCCAAAGAGCCACCTCGGGAGACAATTGAAATCCGATGCACCGGGTCCATTTTGGGCAAATGATAAGATACCACCGCGTGACCGGCCTCATGGTAAGCAGTCATTTCTAAATCATTTTTGGTTTGCTTTAATCTTCTCTCCGGCCCCAGCTTTACCTTCAAGGCCGCCTCTTCGATGTGCTGCATGCTAATCTCTTTTTGGCTGAGTCTAGCTGCTAAAATCGCCGCTTCGTTAAGCATGTTTTCCAAGTCAGCTCCGGAAAAACCGACGGTTCTTTTGGCTACCTTCTCCCAATTAACGGTTTTATCAAAAGGCTTGTTTTTAGCGTGAATCGCGGCAATTTTGGTTCTGCCTTCAATGTCGGGCATATCCAGGATCACCCGGCGATCAAAACGGCCAGGTCGGATTAAGGCCGGATCAAGCAAGTCGCCACGGTTAGTGGCAGCCAATACCACTACTTGGTCATTGGGAGTAAAGCCGTCCATCTCCACCAAAATCTGATTTAAAGTCTGCTCCCTTTCGTCATGCCCGCCGGTTAAAGCCCGGCTTCTTTGCCGACCAATAGCGTCAATTTCATCAATAAAAATGATTGATGGCGCTTTCTTTTTGGCCGAATCGAATAAATCTCTTACCCTGGAGGCGCCAACGCCGACAAGCATTTCCATAAACTCGCTCCCGGCCATGCTGAAAAATGGTACTCCGGCTTCACCGGCAACGGCTCGAGCCAGTAAGGTTTTACCTACGCCCGATGGCCCGACCAAAATTACTCCCTTTGGAGTTCGCGCTCCCATATCAGTGTATTTTTTCGGGTGTTTTAAGAAATCAACCACTTCTTCCAGCTCTTTTTTGGCTTCATCAACCCCGGCCACATCTTTAAAACTCACATCCTGCTTGCCCTTCATAAAAAGTTTAGCCTTAGACCGGCCGAAACTAAAAATGCCGTCTTGGGCCCCCCTGGCCTGACGGAAAATGAACAGGAAAATGGCGCCGGTTAATACCACTGGCAGTAAAATTTCTAAGACATTGCCCCAGGCTTGGGTCGCCGAAGTGTCTTTGTTGGTGTAGTTGACTCCGGTTGGCTCGATACCGGCGTTAGCCAGTAAATCGGCAAAGTTTTCCCCCGGCTCTTTTCTGGATTCAACCAAACCTTCTTTGTCTTTGTAATTAATCAGTAATTTTTCTTCCTGTACTTCTACTTTTTCCACCTTGCCGGCTTTAATGTCGGTTAAAAGCTGGCTGACAGGAATTGTTTCCGTGGCTGTCGGGCCGGCAAAAAGGGACAAGAAAAACGGCAACATGATCAAAACCACTAACGCCCACAGTACCATCCTTTTGGGGTTAAAACCGATCATTTTCACCTTGCCGCCGGTTTGTTTTTCCAGAAGTTGTTTGAATTTATCTACTTCCGATGGTTTTTGCTTGGTCGCCATGGGGTCATTATATCAGGCCACTGTCGTGGGCCGGACCAGTTTCCGAACCCAAGGGTTGCGCGACCTCAACGTGTTTAAAACCGCTAGGCAAAACCAGTGCTTTAGATTTCAAAAGTTCTCGATAGGTTATTTGTGTTGGATTAATCCATTGTTCTACATGTCCCATCCCGCCTTGATCAGCAGAAAAAGATTGGTTCATGGTTTCCTCGATTGTCTGACCAGATTTATGGGCGATAATTTCCAAAACCGACCTATCCACGCCAGGACAAAAGTGTCCACCTGTACAAAAACATTTTTCTCCGTTAGACATACTTTTTCGCCATTATAGCACTTCGACCGCGCCTGTCCAGGCTGATCAGTTTGCGAATGTACTCAGACATATTTACACCTTCTCTTTTGGCTACCGCTTGTAAATATTCCACTTGATGGGGATATAAAAAGAGATTAAAGCGTTTGGATAAAGACAACTGTCTTGCTTTTGCCAAAAAATCTTGGATTACTTTTTTAACTGTGCTTTTGGTGTATTTAGCGCCGAAAAAATAGTCGTTGTAAATTCTTTTACCCAAATCCTCATTCACCGACAAACACAATACCGGTTTTTTCTCGGCAATTGCCAAGCTAGCTTCATGGCC
>DATEUG010000023.1:0-7925 GCA_035283225.1 Patescibacteria group bacterium
GTATAAAAAGAGCCCGGCCGCGCCAGCGAGTAGATAACCCTCCAAAGCTTCACTTGGGGCAAGATAAAGCACGGCTAAAGCGCCAATCACCGTCGACAGTGCCGAGATTAAATTAACACCAATAATTTTTCTTTTCTGCCAACCGCTTTTTAATAAAATGCCAAAATCACCAATCTCGTGAGGGACTTCGTGCAAAAAGGTAGAAATGGCGGTAATTAATCCTAAACCCGGACTCAACAGGTAGGCGGCGGCAATCGCCACCCCGTCAATAAAGTTATGGATCGTATCACCAAAGATAATCAGGCCAACGGCGGCTTTTCCTTTGGCTTCGTGCTGATGACCCTCATGGTGATGAAGAGCAAAAAAGGCAGACTCAAATAAATACGATCCTAAAAACCCCAAAAATACTACCAGAAAGGCCGACTCGCCCACTACTTCGACCGCTTCAGGAATAATACCCAGCAAAGACACAGTCAGTAAAACTCCGGCGGCAAAGGGAACGGCGTAGTTAGCCAGCGCTTTGGACCAGGATTTAACCGTCAGCATTATCACTCCACCCAACAAACCTAAAACTCCACCCAAAATGGCCAAGCCAATGATGTTTACCAAGTCAGACATTGCTCAATGATAGCACGCGACCGTCGATTTTTATCGTCGGCGACAAGACCACGCCGTCAGTGTGAAACGGGGCTTGGTTGGTGCCACCAAAGTCAGTATTGTTGCCAAAAGCAATATGGCAAGTGTTTAAGACTTTCTCTGCTTCTAAAACTTCAGGCACAATGATTGCGGAAGCATTAGTGCCAATGCCAAACTCGGCCACCACCTTGGCTTTCTCCCCTGCCGCTAACACCGCTTTTCTAAGCTCACTGACTGCTTTGCCGCCGGAAAGGTTAGTCATTACCCCGTCTTTGATGGTGACTGTTAAAGGACGATCAAGGAGAATGTCGGCCAAACAGCCATCAATCACCAAACGGCCGTTAGCCGAGTCTTCAATCGGAGCAATAAAGGCTTCACCGGCCGGCAGGTTGCCAAAGCTACCCTTCTTGGTCAAATCTCCGGTGTCAGCCTCGGCCCTTCTTCCGGCAATCGACAAGGTTAGGTCAGTGCCGCCGGGAGCAGTAATCTCAACTTTTTTGCCGGCGGTCAAGGCTTTTGCCAATCTTTGGCTTAATTTTTTAATCCCGGCATAATCAACCGTTAAAGTCCGCTTCATCATTTCCAGGTTCACATCCGGCAGGCTGGCAATCCGGACGCCCATTTTTGAAGCCGCCTCCCTGGCCTTAGTGTGGGACAAAGACCATTTGGTGACCAATAAAGCAACGTCGGCTTGTTTTAAAGCTTTAATCACCTGAAGCGGCGGCTCCTGGGCATTGTCAGTCATGCCGGAAAAACGAAGCCGGCTGACCTTTTTTGTAATTTTCTGGGCTGCCTTAAACAGTAAATCAGCTTCTTTTTGCTTGTATTCATCCACCACAATTAACACCGATTCGCTTGGCTGTAGTCCAAAGCACTGTTTAAAAACAGATTGGGATAATTGGGAAATCATTCCCTGATTTTATCACTAATACAACTTATCCAGATCGTGCTTCAGTTGCCCTGCCGACTCAAATAAAATCACTTTCATTCCCAACGCCTTAGCCGGAGTTAAGTTTTTCGGTTTATCATCAATAAAAATTGCTTCTGGCGCGGTCACACCGGCAGCTTGTAAAGCCAATTTGTAAATTTTTGGGTTAGGTTTTCGCACTCCCACTTCGTGAGAAAAAATGCCGCCTTCAAACCAGTGCAAAAACTTAAATCGTTCATCTAAATTTTCCACCCTTTCCCTGACGTTATCAGATAAATACATCACTTGATATTGCCTGCTTAAACGCCAGATTAACTCTTTCATGCCGGGAATCAAGTCATAGTGATTAACCCAATCTTTTTCTAGCTCGTCAGCGCTCTCTTTAAAGGGCAGATTTTTTAGAACTTCCTGCCAAAATTTATCTCTGTTGATTTTACCTTCGCGATATTGGGTGCCGATATCGCCGTCAAACACAGCTTCAAGGTCGGCCGGCGGCAAATTATATTTTGCGGCCATGTCGGCAATGAAAAGTTTCGTCCCGTTAGTAAACACCACGCCGCCCAGGTCAAAAAGAATCAGCTTAATCATCTTTGTTTGATTCTACTATAATTGGGCTGGTGAACACGAAAAAATTTATCAAGGACTACCGGAAATATTTGGAGAAAAACTTCAATGCCGAACGGGCAGTCCAAGAAAAAAGATATTTGTATTCGGATTTAAAACATTACGGCTTGTCTGTATGGAAAATTACCGCTTATGCAAAAAGCTTAAAGCCGCAAATTATGAAAATGCCTAAACCTCAATTAATTCAATTAGTTAAAACTCTCTGGGCTCAACCATCGCATGAAGAAAAAAGTTTAGCCCTAGATGTTCTCACTCTTCGCGCTGATGACTTAACCGTCAAAGATATGCCCTTGATTGAAAAATTAATGAGGGAAAGCCGCGGCTGGGCCTTGTTGGACGGATTAATCATTCCCTTGATGCCATTTATACTGGCAAAAGATAGAACTGCTTATCGCTATTTAAAGATCTGGATTAAAGATAATGACTTTTGGGTGCGCCGTTCAGCCCTTCTGGCACAACTGCTCCTTTTTCGAAAAGGCGTTGGCGGCGACAAAAACCTATTTTTCAAACTAGCCGAGTCCCAGTTTGACGAAGGCTGGATTGATAAAGTTTACACTGATACTCTCACCCGCTCCCGGGCGCGTTTTTTTATCCGTAAAGCGATCGGCTGGACTTTAAGAGAAATGTCCATTAAAGACCCTCAATCGGTGAGACAGTTTTTAACCAAAAACAAAAGCAAAATGTCGGGATTATCGTTTCGCGAAGGCTCGCGCCGATTAAAGTCGACAAGAACCAAGGTATGACCCTGGAAGAATTTGAGCTGTTAGTTAAGCAAGCCCTCAAAACCTTGCCGGTTGCTTTTGCAGAAAAGCTCAATAATGTTGAAGTTTTGGTTGAAGCCTGGCCGACAAGAGAAGGTTTATTAGGGCTTTACCGAGGCGTGCCCCAAACTAAAAGAAGAAACTATTCAGGGGTAACACCAGACATCATTGTTATTTTTGCCGGTCCGATCTTAATGTATTTTGGAGAAAACGAAGACAGGCTTAAAACTCAAATCCAAAAAACTTTATTTCATGAAATTGGTCATCACTTTGGCATGAGTGAGGCAGAAATCAGAAACGCCCAGCTTAAACTAAGGTAATCGCGATCCCTTTTTTGTCAGCTCTGCCGGTCCGGCCGATGCGGTGAATGTAGTCTTCCTGGGTTTGGGGTAAATCAAAGTTAATAACATGAGTTACCTGTTCAATATCTAAGCCCCGGGAAGCAACATCTGTCGCCAGCAACACTTTAACTTCACCGCGTTTAAATTGAGTTAAGGCTCGCTGTCTTTGGCTTTGGCTTTTGTTGCCGTGAATAGTGACTGCCCTAATCCCTCTTTCGGTTAAGGATTTTAACAATTTCTCCATCCCCCACTTGGTCCGGCCAAACACCAAGACCTTGTCAAAGCCTGGCTGGATTAATAAATCATGCAAAGCATCAATTTTATTCTTACCGTTTAATTTAACGATTTTTTGGTTGACGTTTGCGGTAATTGGCCGAGACTTAACCGAGATGACGTGAGGCTCGTGTAAAAACTGGTGCATCACTTCTTTGGTTTTACCCTCAACCGTGGCCGAGAAAAAAAGCGACTGGCGAACTTTTGGCAAATGAGCAATTAATTCCTTAATGTCATGAATAAAGCCCATGTCCAGCATCCTGTCCACCTCGTCCAAAACAATAGTGGCAAATTCGTTTAAATTTAAAAAATGGCGCTCCTGAAGATCTTTAAGCCTGCCGGGTGTACCGATAACCATTTGCGGCCGCCTTCTTAAACCCTCAATTTGTCGCCCCATCGAGGCTCCGCCGATAACCAGTACCGTAAACAAACCGGTGTTAGCGGCAAAATCCCTAAACTCGGCTTCAATTTGAGCCGCCAGTTCCCGAGTGGGAGTAATCACTAAAGCTCTTTGTGTTCTGTCTTTGATCATCTTGCTGATTAAAGGAATTAAAAAAGCTGCGGTTTTACCGGTGCCGGTGTTGGCGATCCCCACAACATCGTCACCGTCCAAAATTAAGGGAATCACCTGGTCCTGAATCGGGGTTGGCGCCAGATACCCCCGTTTAATAATGTTAGCTTTAATTTGTTCAGCCACTGGCAAATCGGCAAATTTATGCCTGGCGACAAACTGTTCGGTGGGCAATATCTCGCCAGTTTCCTTCACCAAAAAACTGGGGTCAAACGTGGGTTGCCGTCTTGGACCTCGATTAAAGTTGCGCTGATGAGGCCGAAAACGACGATACATAAAAACTTATCCTAAGGCGGAGATGATTACCTGTCTGGCTTTATCCAGCTTTAAGCCCTTAACCGCCGCCACCTCTTCAGTAGCCTGGTCCATGGCTTGCTGATAAATATTTTGCTTGCCGCTGGCCAGCGTTCCCGGCCGGCCGGTTTTTTCCAGCCACAAGTTTTTGATTACCTTTAAAGTTTGAAGAAGATTATTGGCGTTTAAAGACGAGCGAATTTCCAGATCATTAATTGCCCCCAGTTCAGAGTCGGTATTTAAAATTGACTTAAACAGATCCTGCAATTTCTGTTTAGTAACCAATTTTCTGATATTGCTTTTGGTCACATTTTTTAATGAAATTTGATAAGTCAAACCATTGCTGGTTTGGGGATTAAAGTGAGGCTGGAAATAGACCGTATCGCCTTTAATTTGAAAAACCTTAAGCACGCGCCCGTAGCGGACAACGCGATCACCGACTTTTAAAGTTAAAAAATTCCCCATATCTTAATCCTCTTGAATTAATCTCTATTATATCATGGCTGAAATCATCTATTACGCTTTGGGTCTACATAATTTAGTATAATAAATAAGAAAGAACGTTTATGCCGAAATTTTTAATTGAAGTTCCGCACGATAATAACCAGGAAGCCTGCGATCAAGCAGTCAGGGTTTTCAAACAAACGGGTTCACATTTCTTAACCAATGCCGATTGGGGCTGTTCGGACGACATTCATAAGGCTTGGATCATTATTGACGTGGACAATAAAAACGAGGCCTTATTGATTGTCCCCCAGCCGTATAGAGAAAAAGCCCGAGCGATCACTCTCAATAAATTTGCCTTCGATGGCACCGACGAAAGCTTAAACCAACATCAAACCTAAGCCTGTTGGGTGAATCTCATAACCCTCTTTGCCATAGCGGCTAATTTTGCCTACCCTGGAGTTCTTAAAAATGATGGTTTGCTTTTTGACGTTTAAACACGTTAAACTTAAATAATGAATTTGGCTGAGGGTTTTTTCCCTAAAGTGCCTTGGTCCAAACTGCCCCGCCCAATAAGAAAAAAACTTGTTGTGGGCTTAATAACGATAGCTGTCGGTATTCTGGCCATTACCGGCATCACTTTTAATTACCTCAACCAGCAAAGCACCGAGAACCGCATTCAGGCAGAAAACCCGGCTCAACAAATTCAAGAAAACACCAAACAGCTTTTAGCCCTGAACCGGGCCTACCAACTGGCTCCAAAAGAACAAGCCCAGGAAGCTTTAAATAACGTCATTGTTAAAGCTGTGCTTCGCCAACTGTCGCTCGCCGATGCCATTAAAACCAACCCCCAGGCGGTACTGCTGGTTGCCTTTGACGAAAAGAAAAAGGCCGAATTTTCCCAGGAGGTCCAGAGGTCCTTGGAAGAGAATGTAACTTTAACCGGCGAAATGGAAGTCGAAATTGAAGAATATGCTGACAGTGAAGGCAACTTTACTCAGGCTAAAGAAAATCATCGACTCAAAGCCGGCCAAGATACTATTGAACTTTATTTTGTTAACCAACCGGAAGGGCTCGTTTCCGGTGATCAAGTTACCGTTACGGGAGTCAAAGTCAAAAATAGAATGGCTGTTCCTGCCGGCGGCCTTAAATTGGAGCAAGGCGCCAGCCAGCTGGTCTTGGGCGCAGTGACTACCAAAAGAATGGCTGTGATCGTGTTCAATTTCCAAAACGACACTTCCCGACCACATTCAATTAGTACTATCCGCCAATGGTTATTTACTAACTCTAACTCATCGATAAACTTTTTCCCGGAGGATTCTTACAACTTACTTGGCTTTGCTGAGCTTGACAGCGTCAACGGCGATGTGTTTGGTTATTATACTATTCCCTATAATTCGGCCGAGGGTTGTCCTTCCAGGGATTGGGCTAACGCCGCCAGAAACGCGGCTACCGCTGACGGTCATAATCTGGCAAACTACAATCATTTTGTTTATATGTTTCCGGCGACTTCAACTTGCCCCTGGGCCGGAGGGGCTGAGTTGGTAGGAGATGAAGTTCTGGTAAAACTGTTCCCGAAAATAGAGTCTCAAAGCCTGGCCGACCTCGAGCGTTCGCACCGCAATGTCACCATTCACGAACTGGGCCACAATTTAGGCCTCCATCATGCCGCCGGTTACAACTGTACTGACACTGCCGGTCAAAAAGTCGCCATCTCACCAAACTGTACCCTCACCGAATATGGAGACCCGTTTGATCGCATGGGTCATGGCGTAACCCTGGTCCACTTTAACAACCGCAGTAAAGACAGGTTGGGTTGGTTAACGGACGTCGATTTTAAAACCATTACTACCAGCGGCAGTTACACTCTGGCTCCTCTTTATGGCGCTGGCAAACCCAAAGGCCTTCGCCTGGTTCACACCAAAGATTCCAGCGGCAACCCCGCCAGCTATTATTATCTGGAATTCAGGCAACCTTACGGCTTGTTTGATACCTGGACTACCAGTTTAGCCAGTCAGGGAGTGACCATTCGCGACAGCGGTAATTTAACCCAAAGAAAAACCTTTTTGGTCGACACCAAGCCTGGCACCGCTACTAGCTATGCCGAATTTAATGACGCCCCTCTTTTGGTCGGCCAAACCTTCAGTGATCCGGCTGCCGCCATTGCCATTACTACCACGGCTATTGCTGCCTCGGGCGCCACGGTCAATATCACTTTACCTAAAACCCCTGTCTGCACCCGGGCCAAACCAGGGATTTCAATTAGCCCAACCAGCCAATACGGTCAGTCCGGCGCCAGCCTAAGTTATAGCCTAACTGTTACTAACTATGATTCTCTTGATTGCGGCTCCAGCGCCTTTGCGGTTACAGCCACGCTTCCTAATAACTGGAGTCAAAATCCCGCCAGTCTCAACTTATCCTTGGCTCCGGGCCAAACCGCTACCCAAACCATTGCTATAACTTCTCCTGCTAATGCTGCTGATGGCTTTTATACCTTTACCGAAACTGCCTCAAATACTGCCGCTGCTGCCTATTTCGCTCAAGTCCAGGCCGGCTACAATATTGATAACCCTCCGCCCCCACCCAGTCCCTCTCCCTCGCCTGCTCCTAGCCCCCTACCCAGCTCTTCGCCTAACTCTTCCCCCGACCCCACCCCCAGCGCCAGCGGCGGCCCTAGTACCACCACCAAACAAATCGTTATTACTGATCCCAGAAACAACAGCCGCATTAAAGTCGGGACAACAATGACTATTTCTGCCAGCGTGGCCGGTTCTTCAGCCAACAAGGTGGAGTTTAAAATTGATGGAACCTTAGTCTGCACCGACACTGAAACCCCCTACTCTTGCGCCTGGCAAATCCCCGAAAAAGTAAATACTAAGTATTCAATTACGGCTATCGCCGCCTATCCGGATGGCGGTAACGCCGAGGATTCTATCAGAATAACCGGATCTAGGTAAGAGAAATTACAATTTTGAGAGGAGGTGAGGACTATGGGAGAGATGGAAAAAAAGTGGGGTCTTTGGATACTGGTTTTGGGTGGAGTGGTCTGGGGA